>JAYTIS010000418.1:0-4885 GCA_043731725.1 Novosphingobium sp. | reverse complement strand
ACGCCAAAAAGCAGACCGTCGCGGCGCTTGACGCCTTCGCGAAGCAGTTCGCCTGATCCACTTGAAAGGGTAAGGCTTCATGGCCTCGCTTAAGGAACTCAAAGGGCGGATCAACTCGGTCAAATCGACCCAGAAGATCACCAAGGCCAAGCAGATGGTCGCCGCCGCCAAGTTACGCAAGGCGCAGGCCAATGCCGAGGCCGCACGGCCCTATGCCACGCGCTTTGCCACAGTAATGGCTAACCTTGCGGGTAAAGTCGCAGGCAGCGATGGCGCGCCCAAGCTGATGGCCGGGACCGGCAAGGACCAAGTTCACCTGCTGGTCGTCGCCAATTCTGACAAGGGTCTGTGCGGCGCGTTCAACGCCAACATCGTCAAGGCGGCGCGGCTCAAGGCCAAAGAGCTCGAAGCCGCCGGCAAAACCGTGCAGTTTTTCCTGATCGGCAAAAAAGGCCGCGCGGTGATAAAGCGCGAATATCCCAAGGATGTGCTCGCCTCGTTCGATACCAGCGACGTGCGCGATCCGGGGTTTGCCGAAGCCGAGCGCATCGCAGGCGAGTTGATCGCACTGTATGAGGGCGGCAAGTTTGACGTCGCGCACCTGTTTTACGCCAAGTTCAAAAACGCACTGACGCAGGAGCCAACTGAGCAACAGATCATCCCGGTGCCCGCCCCCGAAGTGGCAGTGGCGAGCAGCGGCGCGGCGGTGGAATACGAGCCCGAGGAAGACGAAATCCTCGCTGATCTGCTCCCGCGTTACCTCAGAACCCAATTGTTCGGTGCGCTGCTTGAAAACCAGGCCTCCGAACAAGGCGCGTCGATGACCGCGATGGACAACGCCACGCGCAACGCGGGCGAGCTGATCCAGAAGCTGACCATCCAGTACAACCGCAGCCGTCAAGCCGCGATCACCACCGAACTTATTGAAATCATCGCTGGCGCGGAAGCGCTCTAACCGATCACAGGCAAGGAACAGACTATGGCTACCGCCGCCAAGACCGCCCCGAAGACCAAGACTGCTGCTCCCAAGGCCGCCGCAAAGGCTGCTCCAAAGGCTGTAGCGCCCACTGCTGCCGCCACCGGCAAGATCAGCCAGGTAATCGGTGCCGTCGTCGATGTGACCTTCACCGGCGAGCTACCCGCGATCCTCTCGGCGCTTGAGACCGAAAACAACGGCACGCGGCTGGTGCTCGAAGTGGCGCAGCATCTGGGCGAGAACACCGTGCGCACGATCGCGATGGATGCGACCGACGGCTTGACCCGCGGCCAGCCGGTCACCGCTACCGGCTCCCAGATCTCGGTGCCGGTCGGCCCGATGACGCTGGGCCGGATCATGAACGTGATCGGTGAGCCGATTGACGAGCAGGGCCCGGTTGGCGCGGCCAAGCGCAACCCGATCCACGCCATGGCTCCCGAATTCGTCGACCAGTCGACCGAAGCGGCAGTGCTGGTCACCGGCATCAAGGTCATCGATCTGCTCGCGCCTTATGCGCGCGGCGGCAAGATCGGGCTGTTCGGCGGAGCAGGCGTCGGCAAGACCGTGCTGATCCAGGAACTGATCAACAATATCGCCAAGGGCCACGGCGGCGTCTCGGTGTTCGCGGGCGTGGGTGAACGCACCCGCGAAGGCAACGATCTGTACCACGAATTCCTCGATGCGGGCGTCATCGCCAAGGACAAGGACGGCAACCCCACTCCTGAGGGTTCGAAGGTTGCCTTGGTGTTCGGCCAGATGAACGAGCCTCCGGGTGCGCGTGCCCGCGTGGCATTGTCAGGCCTGACTATGGCCGAATATTTCCGCGATGAAGAAGGCCAGGACGTGCTGTTCTTTATCGACAACATCTTCCGCTTTACTCAGGCTGGTTCGGAAGTGTCGGCGCTGCTCGGCCGTATTCCTTCGGCGGTGGGCTATCAGCCCACGCTCGCCACCGACATGGGCGCACTGCAGGAGCGCATTACCTCAACCAACAAGGGCTCAATCACCTCGGTGCAGGCGATCTACGTGCCCGCCGACGATCTTACCGATCCTGCGCCAGCCGCCTCGTTCGCCCACTTGGACGCGACCACCACGCTGAATCGCGCGATTTCAGAGCTGGGGATTTACCCAGCGGTCGATCCGCTCGATTCGACCAGCCGCGTGCTGACCCCGGCGGTGGTCGGTCAGGAGCATTACGACACCGCTCGCCGCGTTCAGGAAACGTTGCAGAAATACAAGAGCTTGCAGGACATCATCGCCATTCTGGGGATGGACGAACTGTCCGAAGAGGACAAATTGACCGTCCAGCGCGCGCGCAAGATTCAGCGCTTCTTGTCGCAGCCGTTCCACGTCGCCGAGGTGTTCACCAACATTCCGGGCAAATTCGTCCAGGTTGAAGATACAGTGAAGAGCTTTAAGGCGGTGGTTGACGGCGAATACGATCATCTACCCGAAGCCGCGTTCTATATGGTCGGCGGGATCGACGAAGCGGTCGCCAAGGCCAAAAAGATGGCCGACGAGGCGTAAGGCAAACTTAACCCCCACTTCTTCAGAGGAGGGGGTTTGGAGGTGGAGGCGCGATGCACTTGCATCGCGCTTGAGCCAACGGCACCACCCCGCTGCGACTAGGGCCACTTTGTGACCCAAGTCTCACTGCCCCTCCTCTGAAGAGGCGGGGGGAAGGAAATGAAAATGGCACTGCACTTCGAACTCGTCACCCCGGCCCGGCTCGTCCGCTCGGAAGAGGTTTATATGGTCACCGTCCCCGGCACCGAAGGTGACTTCGGCGTGCTTGAGGGCCATGCCCCGGTGATGTCAACGATCCGCGATGGCGCGTTGCAAGTTTACAAGACCGAAGGCGCTGCGCCCGAACTGGTGATGATCCAGGGCGGGTTTGCCGAAGTTGGCGAAAACGGCCTGACCGTGCTGGCCGAGCACGTCGAGGGCTGACACCCGCGCGTTTTACACGATCTCAATTCGGCTAGACCCATTGTTGCTGTGCTTATGCCGATCTAGTCCTGCTGCTGCAGATGATCGCACTATTCAGCGGGGACTGCGCTCCGGTGCCGCACGAGTAACCACTTCGGCCACTCAAGCACCAATATTACTAGCGGTTTGAGCCGGTGCTTTTGCAACTCACTCACCTGCGCCACCACCAGCACAATCCCCCAGGTCGCGACAAATACTGTCCACGACCCGAGCAGCGGCACGCCCAACGTGAGCAACACCGCACCCGCCAACAGCATCGCCGGCTGGTGCAGCAGGTACAAGGTGAACGAACGCGCGGTCAGCCATTTTACCGAGTGAGCGAGCGGCAGCAGCGCGCGTTCAAGCCATGGGCTGAGTACCGACGCACCGACAAAATGTGCGGCCATCGAGCATCCGAGTAGCGTATCGGTCAATACGTAGCGCGACCAGCTCAGACCCTCGCGCCAGTAGTCTTGTCCAATCACCCCGGCAAGCCACTCGCCAGCGTGGCGGGTCCAGCTTAGACTCTCATCGAAGTACAGCACCAAGGCCGGTTGGACAAACAGCACCAGCCCCAGCGCAGGGCTAACCTGATGGCTGCGGGTCCAGCGATAGACCCCCCAGCCCAGCGCCCAGATCGGGAACAGCAGCAGTATCTTGTACCCAGCGACCGCGCAGGCCAGCGCCGTCAGCGCGATCCGCGACAATCCGCGGAAATAGAACAGTCCGGCGAACACCGCGTAGTACCAGAATTCGTAAGCGATCGACCAATAGGGCGTGTTCGAAAACATTTGCGCCGACAGCGTCCAGCTTTCGTTGAGAAACAGCCCGCCGAGCATCAGCCGGACCACCGCAGATCCATCGGTGACCAGTCCGGCATAAAGCTGCGGCACCAGCGCCAGCCCGATTCGGTCGAACAGTAAAGTGAAGAATAGGCACGGCAGCGCCACCGAGTAAATCCTGGTCAGACGGCTGACGGTATAGGCTTTGGCGGTATGCTCACGGGTTTCGGCAGCGAAGGCGATGACGAATCCCGACAGCACAAAGAATACCACTACCGCCTCATGCCCAAAAGCATTCCACGCCGCACGATGACCGCCCAGCAGCGGAAAGCCATTGAGATGAAACAGCACCACCTCGGTCGCCGCGAGCAACCGCAGCAGTTCCAGATAGAGCGACAGCCCCGGCGCGATTGCGCCCGGTTTCGGCTGGTTGCTGGTGTCTGCGAGCTGCTCCATCTGCGCTCGCTTAGCGCAGAGTGGTAAAAAATTCAGAGCTGGACTTGACCCGTAACGCAGGTAACACAGGCCCCGCCGACGTGAATATCTGCGCCGTCGATCCGGATATCGATCCAGCCATCGCGGCCCAGTTGACGACCTTGGCTGGCGCGGTAGCTGTCGCCATTGGCCACCTGCCCCGCCCACAGCCGGTAGGCAGCGACCGCGCCGTTGCCGCTGCCGCAAACGGGGTCTTCGGGGATGCCGTCTCCCGGTGCGAAACTGCGCACCACCACGCGGTCTCCCTCGGTTGCAAAGAGCGTAGCGCCGGTCAGCCCGTACTGCTCATAGTACGCGGTCAGCCGGACTGGATCATGATTCAAAGCCTCGAGCGCTGCAATTTCGGCCAATTCCACGATCAGCCAGACCGGCCCGACATCGACTGCTTTGGCTGCACCAATTAACTCTGCCCCACCGATCCAGGCGGTGGCTTCGTCGCCGCCCGGCGCATCCGCGACTGCATAACGCGGCAAACGGAACGATAGCGCGCCTTCACCCACCGCCAGTTCAACCAAACCCACCGCACATTGCTGGACCAGTTTGCCCTGCTTAGCCGCCGCAATTCCCGCTTCCAGCACCGCATGCGCGGTTCCTAACGTAGGATGCCCTGCAAACGGCAGCTCAGCCTTGGGGGTGAATATCCGCACGCGGTAATCGGCGCCGG
>JAYTIS010000417.1:0-2055 GCA_043731725.1 Novosphingobium sp. | reverse complement strand
GGGCTGCGCGATGCGATCGGCCAGAGCGAGCTTGACTTGATCCTGAAGGACCGCACATCGATCAACGCGCGGCTGCTCGAGCTGCTGGCCAAGACTTGCGATCAGTGGGGCGTGGCGATCGACGCGGTCGAGATCAAGGACCTCGATATTCCTGAGCAGATGCAGCGTGCCATTGCGCGCGAAGCCGAAGCCATCCGCGAAAAGCGCGCCCGGATCATTAAGGCCGAGGGTGAGAGCGAAGCTTCGGCCAAGCTCGCCGATGCGGCGCGGACCATTGGCGAAGTGCCCGGTGCGCTCGAACTGCGGCGGCTCCAGACTTTGAGCGAGATCGGGGTCGAGCACAATTCCACGATCATCGCGATGTTTCCAACCGAACTGCTTGCGGCGGCCAAGCAGTTGGCGGGCAAAGGCGGCAGGAGTTGAGCTGAGCGGTGACGCCCAAAAGCGATCTAGTGTCCTAGACTTGAAGTTCGCCCCATCAATCTCCCACGTCATCCCGGCGCATGCCGGGACCCAGACCGCAGAAAACAAACGCCGCTTCGCGACTTTATTTGTTTGGACTTGGTCCCGGCATGCGCCGGGATGACGTGGGATTTGATAGGACGAGCTGGCGGTTCAGGATACTAGGCAGCAATCAGGGAGAACAGCGATGACATTTGCAGGACAGGCGGCGTGGATTACCGGCGCATCATCGGGGATCGGCGCGGCATTGGCGCGGGGCCTGGCGGAGCAAGGCGCGCGGGTGATCCTGTCCGGGCGCAATGTAGCGGCGCTAGAAGCGGTTGCAGCAGGTTGCAGCGAGGCTTTAGTACTGCCGTTTGAGAGCACCGACTATGCCGCGATAGTCCCAGCGGTGGCGCGCGCGTGGGAATGGTCGGGCGGGATCGACCTTGTGGTCAACAACGCAGGCATCTCGCAGCGCAGCCTGGCGGCCGAGACCGACTTTGCCGTGTATCAGCAAATCATAGCGGTCGATTTGCTGGCGCCGATCGCGCTGACGCAGGCGCTGCTGCCGCACATGCTGGCGCGCGGATCGGGCCGGATCGCGATGATCTCCAGCATAGCGGGCAAAGTTGGCGTTCCCATGCGCACCGCCTATTGCGCGGCCAAATTTGGCCTGGCCGGATACGGCGATGCCCTGCGCGCAGAAGTGGCCCATCTCGGCCTGCAAGTGCACAACATTTACCCCGGATCAGTCCGCACTGACGTTTCGCGCAATGCCTTGACTGCCGATGGCGCAAAGCGCGGAGTCAGCGACAAGGTGATCGACAACGGGATCGAACCCGCGGTCGCGGTCAAGAAAATGATCAAAGACATGCTGGCTGGCCAGCGCGAGATCATCGTGGCTGAGGGGGCCGAACTGGCGATGGGCGAAGCCCGCCGCACGCCCGATGCGCTGCTCGATCAGATTGGCGCGTTCATGGCAGCGGGCTATATTGCGCGCATGAACGAAGGCGCCGAGTAATGCAGCAGCAACGCATCACACTGGCCAACGGGATCGAACTCGACGTGGTCGATCAAGGACCTCGAGACGCGCCGGTGCTGATCTTCCTCCACGGGTTCCCCGAAAGTCACCGCACCTGGCGGCACCAGATCGCGCATTTATCCGCCCGCTATCGCTGCATCGCGCCCGATCAGCGCGGCTATCGCGGCTCGTCCAAGCCGCTGCGCGCGGAGAATTACACACCCGACAAGCTGATCGGCGACGTGTTCCTGCTGGCCGACGCGCTGGGGGTGGAGCGGTTCACCATCATCGGGCACGATTGGGGCGGCGCGATTGCTTGGGGGGTGGCGATTACTGGGCAATTGAGCGGGCGGGTGACCCGCGCGGTGATTGCCAACGCGCCGCATCCGGTGCTGTTCCCGAAATTGCTATACACCAACCGACAGCAGCGCGCCGCCAGTCAGTATTTCCGCGATTTCCGCGATCCCGCCAACAATGCGCTGGTGGAGCGATTTGGCCTTGGCGCGCTGCTGCTCAAGGCGATGGGCGCACGCGAGCAGTCTCCGATGCTGGAAGAAAGCGAACGCGCGGCGATGCTGGCCGATTGGTCG
>JAYTIS010000416.1:0-3826 GCA_043731725.1 Novosphingobium sp. | reverse complement strand
CGGCTGCGCGTGGTCGGCATGCATCTGGATCTTTCGGGGCTGCGGCGGCGCCAGCAAGTGCGCGCGATCCTCGCGCATTGTCAGCGCTGCGATCATCCTTGCCCGACCGTGCTGATGGGCGATTTTAACGAGTGGTCGCAGCACGGCGGATCCTTGCGCGAGTTTCACACGCTGTGGCGGGTGCTGGCACCGGGCCGCAGCTTCCCCTCGCGGCGGCCGGTGGCGCAGCTCGACCGGGTGGTGATTTCGCGCGAATGGCAGTGCGAGGAAGCGGGCGTGCACCACAGCGCGTTAGCCGCCGGTGCATCCGATCATTTGCCGATCTGGGTCAAATTGTCTCTGCCTAAATTTTAGGCAACTGCGCAAGTTTCAGGCGCATTGCGTTCCTTTTACGCCAGTTCGTTTCGCCCTCGCCGCTGAAATATCCCACTAATTGTGTATTGGCACGATCTTTGCTGCATATGCGAAGTCGGCAAGGCGCCGAACTAGAGGCAATCAGGGGACGGGCATGAAATTTATCGTTGCCATTATCAAACCCTTCAAGCTCGACGAAGTGCGCGACGCACTCGGTGCGCTGGGGGTCGCGGGCATGACCGTAACCGAGGTCAAGGGATTCGGCCGGCAAAAAGGCCAGACCGAGATTTACCGCGGGGCCGAATATACCACCAACATGCTGCCCAAAGTGAAGATCGAACTGGCGGTCAGCGATGCGCTGGCGCCGCAAGTGGTCGAAACGATCCAGCAGGTGGCGAGCACCGATGCGATTGGTGACGGCAAGATCTTCGTGCTCGAACTCGCTTCGGCCACCCGCATCCGCACCGGCGAAACCGGGGACACCGCGTTGTGAACGCGCGTGTGACAGGAGGGAATTCAACAATGATCCGCAAGATTTTCGGCGGCCTGGGTGCAATCGGCTTTTCGTTCGCCGCGGCCACGGCTGCTTTCGCTCAAGAGGTCGCTGCTGTGGCCGGTCCGATCAAGAACCCAACAACTGAACAGATGGCCACTATGGTCAACAAGGGTGACACCACCTGGATGCTGATCTCGTCGGCGCTAGTGTTGATGATGAGCATTCCGGGCCTTGCGCTGTTCTACGGCGGCTTGGTGCGGACCAAGAACATGCTCAGCGTGCTGATGCAGGTGTTCATGATCGTCTCGATCACCGGCCTGATGTGGGCGCTGTTCGGCTATTCGATCGCCTTCACCAGCGGTGCCGGACACGAAATAATGGGCTACCAATTCTTTGGCGGTCTGTCGAAGGCACTAATGCATGGCGTGACCAGCGGGACATACGCGGCGACGTTCTCCAACGGGGTCTACATTCCCGAGCTCAGCTATTTCGTGTTCCAAATGACCTTCGCCATGATCACTCCGGCGCTGTTCATCGGCTCGTTCGCTGAACGCATCAAATTTTGGCCGCTGATGCTGTTCACCGTCCTGTGGTCGATCCTGGTCTACTACCCGATCGCGCACATGGTGTGGTACTGGGCTGGCCCGGACTTCCTGATGGATACCGTCAAAAAGGCTGCGGACGGCACGGTGCTTTCGCAAGATTCCGGGTTCCTGTTCCAACGGGGCGCGCTCGATTTCGCGGGCGGCACCGTGGTCCATATCAACGCTGGTATCGCCGGTTTGGTTGGTTGCCTGGTGCTAGGCAAGCGGCTCGGATTCGGAAAGGAAAACACCCCGCCGCACTCGCTGACAATGACCATGATCGGCGCCTCGCTGTTGTGGGTGGGTTGGTTCGGGTTCAACGCTGGGTCAAACCTTGAATCGAACGGAGTTGCCGCAGTGGCCTTCGTCAACACCATGCTGGCCACTTGCGCGGCTGCGCTCAGCTGGGCGGTGGTCGAACAGATCATCCACAAAAAGCCATCGATGCTGGGTGCCGCTTCAGGTGCCGTCGCCGGGCTCGTCGCGATCACCCCGGCTTCGGGTTACGGCGCGCCGATGACTTCGATCATGCTAGGTCTGATTGTTTCGCCGATCTGCTTCTTTTTCGTCTCCACGATCAAGAACAAGTTCAAGTACGACGACACGCTGGACGTATTCGGCATCCACTGCATCGGCGGCATCACCGGGGCACTGGCCACGGCCGTCGTCGCTGCGCCAAGCCTAGGGGGTCAGGGATACTTCGATTACACGGTGCTTCCTGCTGTTGCGGTTACGCCAGAAGCGTACAGCATCACCGGGCAGCTGTGGATTCAGCTTCAGGCGGTCGGCACGACGCTGCTGTGGTCGGGCATTATCTCGGCGATCCTGCTGATCGGCATCGATAAGATCATGGGACTGCGCGCCAGCGAAGAAGCCGAACGCGAAGGCCTCGATCTCAACGAACACGGCGAGCGCGCTTACAACTCATAGCGTCCGTCTCCCAAGAAGGGCGGGTTCGGGGTTTCCTCTCTCCTCCCCTCGGATCCGCCAACCAATGTTCCTCCTGCGAACGACAACTTAGATGGGCCGGAACGCGAGTTCTGGCCCCTTTTTTACCCGCCGGGGTATCATCAGCCGATTGTCAAGGTGGCAATCCGATCGCCCTCAATCGCTGTAGAAATTCAGTTCCAGCAAAACGTTGTTGGGGTCTGTAGTGAAAATTTGGCGCAGTCCGATCGAATCAATGCGATTGACTCGGTAGTCCGCGCCCGCCGCTTCAAGCCGCGCCGTGACCGTGTCAAAGCCCGAGCAGTTGAGCGCCACATGGTGGATCGCCCCGGTCAGCGCACCCGGTTCGACATTGCGATCAAATGCACGCGGGCAATCCACGGAATTGAGATGAAGCACCGGGCGCCCGCTGGCATCGTGCATCCATTGGACATGCTCCGCGCGAAGCGGTGGCGGGCCGTCGCGTCGCTCCAGATTGAGCAGCTGCGCATAGAATGTCGCAGTCGCGTCAAGCTGATCGGTTATGATATTGACATGGTCGAGTGCATTGACCTGCATCTGCCGTCTCCCTAATCGATGCGCCGAACTTAGAACTTAAACTAGCGCCGCGATAAAGCTTCTTCGCTTTGATCCATCAGTTTGGCAATAATCTCCGCCACCGGCTCTTCGGCGGTGACCATGCCGACCGATTGGCCGGCCATCAGTGAACCGTTCTCAACTTCGCCGTCGATCACCGCGCGGCGCAATGCCCCCGCCCAGAAGTGCTCGATCTGCAGCTGCGCCTCGCCCATGTTGACCGTGCCGGCATCGAGCAGCTTGGCCACTTCGACTTGCTTAGCGGTAAACTCCTCGGTGCCCTTGTTCTTGAGCGCGCGGACTGGGATCACTGGCAATCGCGGATCGACCTGCACACTGGCCACGGCATCGCGGGCGTTGGCACGGAAGAAAGCCTTTTTGAACAAGGGGTGCGCGATGCTTTCGCTGGCGCAGGAAAACCGCGTGCCTAGTTGCACGCCCGATGCACCCATTTCCAAGTAAGCCGCGATCATATCGCCGCGCCCGATCCCGCCGGCCACGAACACCACGTGTTCGGCCGCCAGTTCCGGCAGGAATTCCTGTGCCAGCACCGAAGTCGCCACCGGGCCGATGTGCCCGCCGGCTTCGCTGCCCTCGATCACCAGTGCATCCGCGCCCGAGCGCAGCAGCTTCTTGGCCAGCGCCAGCGTTGGAGCGAACACCAGCACCTGGGCACCGAAGTCCTTGATCGCCTCGACGCTGCCCTTGGGCGGGATGCCGCCAGCCAGCACGACGTGGCTAACTTTGTGCTTGGCGCAGACCGCGATCAGATCGAACAGCATCGGGTGCATGGTGATCAGGTTGACCCCGAACGGCATGACGGTCAGTCCCTTGGTCGCAGCGATCTCCGAGTCGAGCAGGTCGGGGG
>JAYTIS010000415.1:0-2328 GCA_043731725.1 Novosphingobium sp. | reverse complement strand
GCCGCCACCGCTTGCGTACTGCCCAGCCCCAGCGGCTTGTCGAGGATGATCCAACCGTGCGGCAAAAGCTCAGACTCCAGCTACCAACCCCGCCAGCCGAGCATACCAATTAATCACCCATTCAACCGGGCCGACAATATATTGGGTTACACTGAACCCCGGGATCAAGTTTGGCAGCACCACAATCAGCACAAGCGGGATCAGCATGCCAACCGGGCGGAACTTCGCATAGCCGCGCGCTAGCGGCATGGGCAGTAGCCCTTCAACAATGTGCGAGCCGTCGAACGGCGGGATCGGAAGCAGGTTGAACAGTGCCAGGAAGACGTTGATCGAGATGAAGTTAAACAGGTTGAGCACGATAAACCCGATCACTCCGGATGGCTCTTGCACGGCACCATACGGCCGCAGAACTATCCCCAGCACCAGCGCTGCGATCGCCGCCATGATCAGATTCGACCCTGGCCCTGCGGCGCCGACCAGCATCATATCGCGGCGTGGGTGACCTAGCCGCTCGGCAACCACCGGCACCGGCTTAGCCCAGCCAAACACCGGCAAATGTGCCAGCGCGAGAATGCCCGGCAGAACCACCGTCCCAATCGGATCGACATGGCGCAGCGGATTGAGACTAAGACGCCCGCGCTCGTCCGCAGTCGGATCGCCCAGCGCGCGCGCCATCAGCCCGTGCGCAACCTCGTGAAACACAATCGCAAAGATTAGCGGCACGATCAGCGCGGCGGCCTGAATTACAGTATCACTCATCGACGGTTTACTCCCACCACCCCAGTGCTTCGGCGAAATGCTTTCGGCACAGCGCGACGTAGCGATCGTTGCCGCCCACCTCGGTCTGTGCACCCTGCCGTACCGCCGCGCCGTGTTCGTCGACCCGCAGGTTCATGCTCGACTTGCGGCCGCAGTGGCAGACCGCCTTGAGCTCGACCAGCGAATCCGCGATCCCCAGCAGCGCCTTGGCGCCGGGAAACAGCTCGCCCTGGAAATCGGTGCGCAGCCCATAGCACAGCACCGGAATTCCGGTCTGGTCGGCCAGCCGGGCCAGCTGCCACACTTGCGGCTCGGTTAAAAACTGCGCTTCGTCGACCATCACGCAGGCGAGCGGCTGGGTTTTGTGCGCGGCGCTCACCCGCTCGAACAAGTCGGTATCCGCGGCGAAGCGGTAGGCCTGCGAATGAAGCCCGATGCGGCTTTCAATTGCCTTGTCGCCACCGCGATCGTCCAGCTCAGCGGTCCATAGCATGGTCGCCATCCCGCGCTCGTGATAGTTGAAGTTCGCTTGCAGCAGCGTGGTCGATTTGCCCGCATTCATGCTGGCATAGTAAAAATAAAGCTTGGCCATCGCCGCCCTCCCATAAGCTGCCCGGCCAAAAGCGCCAGCGCGATTGACAGGGCAAGACCCGCGCGGCACCTCTGCCCGGACTATGCGCAGACTGTTTGTCCTGGCCGCCCTGCTGGCCGTCTCCGCCGCTCCCGCAGCGGGCTATCACTATTGGCTCGATGGCCCGCACAGCGCGGTCTCTGCCAAAGTTTCGTATATGGGCTTTGGCAGCAAGACCGCGCGCTTTCCGCAAATGCGCGGCAGCATTAGGCTCAATCCCGCACGGCTCGATGCGGTCGAACTCGACGTCGAGCTCGATGCCCGCGCGCTCAGCGCGGGAAGCCTGCGCGACACCAATTACCTCCGCGGCAAAGATTTTTTCGCGGTTGAGCAATTCCCAGTCGTCCGTTTTTCCGGCCACCGGATGGTTATGAGCGGGCCGACGACAGGCGAGGTCGAAGGCCAGATCACCGCGCGCGGCGTCACGCGTCCGGCCAAACTGGCCGTCACCTTCCGCGATCCACCGGGGCTGGCCAACGGCCGCGACCCAGTGCAATTGGCCGCGCGCACCAGCATCAACCGCAAAGACTTCGGGATGACCGCCTATTCGGTGGTGGTGGGCAAGACCGTAACGATCACCATCGACGCGCGACTGATGCCCGGCTGACCCTCGACAGCCAAACTCCGTTGTCGCACTATTTCCGTTCGTCCTGAGGAGGAAGCGAAGCCGAAGGCTGAGCGGACGTCGCGAAGGACCACGCGCATCGCCAGTGGTTCGAGACGGGTCGGTTCAGCAGAGCTTTGCTTAATCGAGATCGCGCTGGACCTTGGGATCTGCCAGCAGCGCCTCGATCCGGCTGGCTTCATCAAAGCTTTCGTCACCGAGGAACTTGAGCCGCGCCGCGAACCGCAGCTTGAGCTTTCCCGCCACTTCCTTCTGAAAATAAGCGGTGTTGGTGCGCAGGGCCTTGAGCACCAGCTCTTCGTCCGCACCCAGC
>JAYTIS010000414.1:0-12566 GCA_043731725.1 Novosphingobium sp. | reverse complement strand
TGGTTGCCAACCACCAAGGTGTGCCCGGCGTTATGTCCGCCTTGGAACCGCACCACCGCATCGGCGCGGCTGGCCAGCCAATCGACAATCTTGCCTTTGCCCTCATCGCCCCATTGAGCGCCGATCACGGTAACGTTGGCCACGGAGAATCCTTCTACAGAGGCGTCAAATCCGTGCCGCGCCCTAGGCGAAGCGGTCGCACAGGGCAAGGCTGACTGCCGCGACGGTCGGTGACAATTTGCGACTGGCCGCGGCGGCAGTGAACCGTAGACTGGTCGGCACAGGAGAATGCGCATGAGGACACCTCTGATTTTGAGCTGCGCGCTGTTGGCAGGAATCGCCGCCGGCATCGCCGAAGCGCGCCCGGGCGACCGGCTGCGCGCGCGGTTCGGCAACCCAGGTGCGGACGCTGCTGCGCCGCTGGCACCGGGCAAGCAGAACTTTTCCTACGGCGTCGATCCGCTTCAAATGCTCGACTTCTGGCCTGCCCAAAGCGCCGAGACCCCGGCTCCGCTGGTGGTTTTCGTCCATGGCGGCGGGTGGACGCGCGGGAGCAAGGATAATGCCAGCGGCGCGTGGAAAGCGCCGCATTACACCGGCACAGGCTATGCCTATGCCGCGATCAATTACCGACTGGTACCGGGGGTGACGGTGGAGGACCAAGCCGCCGATGTGGCCGCATCGCTGCGGTATCTCATCGATCACGCCGCCGCGCTGGGGATTGATCCGCAGCGGATCGTGCTGATGGGCCACAGCGCGGGCGCGCATCTGGTAGCGCTGGTCGGGACCGATGAGCGCTATCTGCGCGCGGCCGGGCTGAGCTTTGCCAGCCTTAAGGGCGTGATCCCGATCGACAGCGCGGCCTATGATGTGCCGCGCCAGATTAAGAACGGCGGCAACTTCATGCACGATACCTATGTCGAGGCGTTCGGGTCCGACCTGACGCGCCAACGGGTGTTATCGCCGACGCTGCAGGCTGGCCGGCCCAATGCCCCCGCGTTCCTGCTGATCCACGTTCAGCGCAAAGATGGGATTGCACAGAACGAAGCGCTCGAAGCGGGGCTGCGCAAGGCTGGCACGCCGGTCACCCGGCACGGCTTTCCCGGCGAGGGACTGATGGGACACATGACGATCAACCGCAGGCTGGGTGATCCGGCCTATGCGGCGACACCGGTGGTCGATGCCTGGCTGAAGCAGCGCCTCGGACATTAGCACTGTCGCAGACAAAGTTGAGCCCGGCCTTCCCATCGGTGGAGGAAGGCCGGACTCGGGTTATCTGTTCGTCAGTGCTGGCTTATGCGTTGACCAGCACGCGATTGGGCTGAGGGGCAGCGGCGTGAGTGCGGAAATCGAACGGTTGACCTTGCGCTTCGCGCACCCGGTATTCGTGCTGCTTCATCAACCACCGCACCCGCTGACGACGACGCTTATACGTCGTGAACGGATTGTCGGTGTCGGGCGCGGCAGCAGCCATGCGCTCAAACAGCGCGGCCAGGGCCGGGCCGGTCGGCAGCGGCCCAGCCGGTATGGCAGTGCCTAGCGAAGTCGCGGCAGCGGGACTGCGCTCAATCGTGCGTTCGCTAGCTAGCGCCGCCGGGGCGACAGCTGGAGCCCAAGCAGACGTCGCCATGGTAACTTTGGGTGCAACAGTGGGTGCCACTATGGGTTCCGGAGCAGCCAGACGATCATCAGTATAAACGACTTCAGCTTGATTCACGCGGCGGCGGCGACGCGCCAAGCCGTAAGCAGTGGCTCCGCTCAGCGCGACCAGCCCAAGCAGGCCAAGCTCCACAGCGGTATTGTCATGCTGTGCGGGAGCAGCCGTCTGTGTCGCCGGGTCGGCAGCAGTGACCTGCGGTACTTCAACCGTCACGGGCACAGGTTCGGACGAAATCACGGGAACGACGGTCGTTGCAGCAGGCGCGGCAGCGACAGCAACAGGAGCGGCGGCCGTCGTGCTAGCCGTGCGCGCGGCCTGGCGCGGAGCAGCGCGGGCGGCTGGCGTACGGATTGCTCCGGGTTCAGCAATTGCGGGAGTTTGGGGCGCAGCCTGCACCACCGGCGCGCTGCGCATCTCCGGGATCACGATTGGTGCAGGGGTAACGACGGAAGCGGCAGGGGGTGCCGGAGCAGCCACGGGCGCGGGATCGGGCGCGGCGGCTTCCTGCGCAAGCACAGGGGTGGGAGCAAGGGCAAGGACTGCGGCAATCGCGGTCATCGCCAGGGGCGAAACGGGGGTTCGGTTCGTCATAGCCTTAACATGTGATCCCAGGCCGACCCGTAAAGCCTTGACAAGCGGCTTTCGAGTTGAGCGGACCAACAAAGCGCTATGAGTTGAAAAAGTTTGTAATAATAGTTCACGGTTGAGCATAAATATATGCAGATTTATGAACATCTATTAATGTGCCGACCAAGCGCAGCTTTGAGCTAGTTTCGGTTCAGGGGGTTCAACGCACCGTTCATCGCGCCATGCCAATCGCTGTTTTGCGATTCGGCGCAAGGTTTTTCGATTAAAGATTAACCTGTACTGCATCATCGCCCACCAGCCGGTGTGTGCAGCCCAGCACGGCCGGATCGCACTGATCGCTGAGCGCCGCCAGTGTCCGCCAGCCAATTGCGCGCAGCCGCGCGGCATGCTCGGCATCATGGCCGAGTGGCAGGAACAACATGTCGCTTTTGGGCTCAGCAGCGGCAAGCGCATCGATCAGCCGGTCAGGGTACAGAGAGAAACCGATCGCCGGTTCATCGCTGGGGCTAATTTTGTAGCTTCCGCCGCGCCCCAGCGACCCCGGTATGCCATCGGCATAGATCATAAACCCAAACCAGGTTTGATATTCGAAGCCATGGCGCTCGCTGGGATCGAGCGTTAATCGGGCCTTGCCCTGCACCCGCGCGGCGATTTCGCGCAAGGCGGCGATCCTGCTGGCCAAGGCTCCTCCTGCATCGATCGCCGCCAGCCGCTCAATCGCGGTTTCAAACGGTCCAATCGCAGTCAGCAGCGGCAGGTACGCCGCGCCGCCCGCTGCGACCAGACCGCCCGCATCCTTGGCATCAAGTTCGCGCCGCACCACTTCGATCTTTTCGGCATCGAGCGGCATCGCCTTGGCCGCGAGCGTATCGACCAGATCGGGCAAAGTGAAATCAACCGACAGCCCGGTTGCGCCCGCCGCGCTGAGCGCTTCAATCGCGGCCGCAACCAGTTCCCCGGCCGCCGCCACACCGTGATCGCCGATTAATTCGGCACCCAATTGCAGGCGCTCGCGGGTGGGATCGAGCCCGTCGCCCTTGATCGTGACGACCTGCCCCGCATAGCACAGCCGCAGCGGCCGGGCTGCGCCCGCCAGGCTGGTTGAGGCGACGCGGCCCACTTGCGGGGTAATGTCGCTGCGCAGCGCCAAAGTGCGCAGGCTCGCAGGGTCGACAAAGCGGAACATGCGGCGCGGGCTGATCCCGGCCATGCGGCTCGCCAGCGACTTTTCAAACTCGAGCGTGGGCGGTTGGACCCGGTTATAGCCGTGCCCGTCGAGGCAATCGAGCACCGCACGCGTCACGCGCGCGGCCACCGCCGCGCTGGCGGGCAGCCGGTCCTCTAGCCCCTCTGGGAGCAAATCGCGGTCGGTGTCTTGCATTGGCCTACCCTAGCCCGAGCGTTGCGCGCGGCCTTCGACAGGCTCAGGCTGAAAGGAGCAGGGCCGAACCCATTTCCAAAGCCCGCTCATGCTGAGCCTGTCGAGGCACACGCGTTCCGTTGCCCGATACGGTTTCAAAACGCCAGCGCCATCACCCGCTTGACACCCGCGATGGCGCGCGCCTGTTCGAGCACCGGAGCCGGCACCGCGCTGTCTACGCTGAGCAGCAGCACCGCTTCGCCGCCCGCATTTCGCCGGCCCAGGTTAAACGTGCCGATGTTAATGGCATTTTCACCCAGCAACGTTCCTACCCGGCCGATAAAGCCCGGCGCGTCCTCGTTGACGATATACAGCATCGGCCCATTGAGTTCCGCCTCGACCTTGATCCCGAACAGTTCAACCAGCCGCGGTTCGGCGTTGGAGAACAGTGTCCCTGCAACCGAGCGCTCGCCCGCATCGGTTTTAACCGAGACTCGGATCAGCGTGTGATAGTCGCCGGCTTTCTCGGTCTTGACCTCGCGCACTTCCATGCCGAGTTCCTTGGCCAGGAACGGGGCATTGACCATGTTGACCGTATCCGACTGTACGCGCAGGAACCCGGCCAAGACCGCCGCAACGATCGGTTTGATGTTAAGTTCGGCCGCGGCGCCTTCGGCATGGATCGAGATCCGCGGGATCGCCCCGGTGGTGAGCTGGCCAACCAAGCCGCCAAGCTGCTCGGCCAGCGCCATATAGGGGCGCAACTTTGGCGCTTCTTCGGCACTCAGGCTGGGCAGGTTGAGCGCATTGGTCACCCCGCCATTGACCAGATAGTCGGCCATCTGCTCGGCCACTTGCAGCGCGACATTGACTTGCGCTTCGTTGGTCGAAGCACCCAGGTGCGGGGTGCAGATGAAGTTCGGCGTACCGAACAGCGGTGATGCCTTGGCCGGTTCGGTTTCGAACACATCGAGCGCCGCACCTGCGACCTGACCCGAATCCATGGCTTCCTTCAGCGCGGCCTCGTCGATCAAGCCGCCGCGTGCGCAGTTGATAATCCGCACACCTTTTTTGGTCTTGGCCAGCGCTTCCCGCCCCAGGATACCGCGCGTTTGGTCGGTCAGCGGGGTGTGCAGCGTGATAAAGTCGGCGCGCGCCAGCAATGTATCAAGGTCGACCTTTTCGACGCCCATCTCGATCGCGCGCTCAGGCGTCAGAAACGGATCGAACGCGACCACCTTCATCCTCAGACCGAGCGCCCGGCTGGCGACAATCGAGCCGATATTACCCGCCCCGATCAAACCCAGCGTCTTACCGGTAACTTCGACACCCATGAACCCGTTCTTGGGCCACATTCCGGCCTGCGTCTGGGCATTGGCTTCGGGCAGTTGCCGCGCGAGCGCGAACATCAGCGCAATCGCGTGCTCGGCTGTCGTAATCGAATTGCCGAACGGGGTGTTCATCACCACCACGCCTTGCGCCGAGGCGGCGGGAATATCGACGTTGTCGACCCCGATTCCGGCGCGGCCGATAACTTTGAGGTTGGGGGCGGCAGCAAGGATCGCCTTAGTGACTTTGGTCGAGCTGCGAATCGCGAGCCCATCATAGTCGCCGATCCGTGCGATCAGCTGTTCGGGGGTTTCGCCGGTGATTTCATCAACATCGCAGCCGCGTTCACGAAAGATCGCAGCGGCATTGGGGTCCATCTTGTCGGAAATGAGTACGCGGGGCTTGGTCATTTTGGTGATCCTTCGTCGTCCCGGGCTTGACCCGGGATCGCTGGCCGGATGGCGCAGCGTGTTATTGCCAGCGGTCCCGGATCAAGTCCGGGACGACGTCATGATTTGGATGTCTCGTAAGCCCAGTCGAGCCACGGACCGAGCGCTTCGATATCAGCGGTATCGACAGTGGCGCCGCACCAGATGCGCAGGCCCGGCGGGGCATCGCGATAGCCGGCGATGTCAAAGGCTGCGCCTTCCTTTTCGAGGGCTCCGGCCATCGCCTTGATCATCGCCTCATCCGCGCCTTCGACTGTCAAGCACACCGAGGTCTTCGAACGGCTGGCCGGATCAGCGGCGAGGTTGCCGAGCCAGTCTCGCTCCTTGACGATCTTTTGCAGCGCCGCCGCATTGCTGTCCGAGCGCGCCTGCAGGCCAGTAAGCCCGCCCAACCCCTTCGCCCACTCGAGTGCAAAGATCGCGTCTTCAACCGCCAGCATCGACGGGGTGTTGATCGTCTCACCCTTGAACACGCCCTCGGCCAGCGCGCCCTTTGAGGTTAGGCGGAACACCTTGGGCAGCGGCCAAGCCGGGGTATAGCTTTCCAGCCGCTCGACCGCGCGTGGGCCGAGGACCAGCACGCCGTGGCCGCCCTCGCCGCCGAGTACCTTTTGCCACGAGAATGTCGCGACATCGATCTTGTCCCAATCGATGTCATAGGCAAACACCGCGCTGGTCGCGTCGGCAAAACTCAGGCCAGCGCGGTCGGCGGGGATCCAGTCGGCGTTCGGCACGCGGACGCCAGAAGTGGTGCCGTTCCAGGTGAACAACACGTCCTGGTCCCAGTTGACCTGCGATAGATCGGGGAGCTGGCCGTAATCGGCGCGGATCACTGTGGGATCGATCTTAAGCTGCTTGACTGCGTCGGTCACCCAGCCTTCACCGAAGCTTTCCCAAGCCAGTGCGGTCACGCCGCGCGCGCCGAGCATCGTCCACATCGCCATTTCGAACGCGCCGGTGTCTGACCCGGGGACGATCCCGATGCGATGGGTATCTGGCAGCTGCAGCACTTCGCGCATCAGATCGATGCAGTATTGCAGGCGCGTCTTGCCAATCTTGGCGCGATGCGAGCGGCCGAGCGATTCGGTGGCGAGGCTTTGAGGGGTCCAGCCTGGCGGCTTGGCGCAGGGCCCGGAAGAGAAGAACGGCCGCGCAGGTTTGCGCGCCGGCATTGGTACAGTCATTATAATCTCTCCTTGCAGAGAGCTCGCGCGGCGTTGGGACCGCGTGGCCCGGCGCTGCAATTAATGCCGCGCTGCAGCAAGTCAAGCCTCCCGCAACACCGTTCACCGCTTGTCCGGCACAAATCGCGTAACCGGTAAAAGTTTGTTAACCATAGTGGGCGCAGCTTTCCGACTATGCGTAGGACGTTGTTCTTGGGGCTGCTGGCCAGCCTGTGCAGCGGGTGCCAGGCGATCCCGTCCGGGCAAGCACCGCGCAAAGCCGTCGTCGCTCGCTCGACCGGCGTTATTTCGCCCCGGCCCGAAGTGCGCGCCTGCCTTGCCGATCTCGGCACAAGAAGCGCTGCGTTTACGCCATTGCCCGACCAGTATTATGGAGCGGGATGCTCGGCGGTCGGGGCAGTGCGGCTGTCCGAACTCAAAAGCGATCGCGCCCGCTTGGCCTTGTCCGGTCTTGGGCCGATGACCTGTCCGCTCGCCGACAGTTTCGCCGGATGGGCGCGTTACGGGGTCGATCGCGCGGCCCAGCAGATCTTGGGCTCGCCGCTGACCAAGATCGAGACCATGGGCAGCTATAGCTGCCGCAATATCGCAGGATCTCCGCGCCGCAGCGCCCATGCCACCGGCAATGCCATCGACGTTTCCGGATTTGTCCTGGCTGATGGGCGGCGGATCACCGTGGCGGGCGACTGGGCGGATAAATCGCCACGCGTGCAACGCTTCTTCGCGGCGATCCATAGCAGCGCTTGCAAGCGGTTCGGCACGGTGCTCAGCCCTTCCTACAATGCCGCGCATCACGACCACCTGCATCTGGAAATGAGCGGCCGTGCGTTTTGCAAGTGACGCGCGAAGAACGTTCTCCTATGCCGACCTGACGGGTCTTCGCGGTCTCCCGTTCAGGCTAATCTTGCCCAAGCGCCGCGCAACTCTCGAATGGAGAATTGCGCCATGAGCCTAGATGTTTTGACATTTCCGTCCCGCACCAGCCAATCGCGCAGAGCGGTGTTAGCGACGCTATTGCTAGCCCCGTTGGCAGCCCTGCCCGGAATCGCCATAGCCCGCCCACATGCGCCGCGAGTGCTGTTTATCTGCCAGTTTGGCAGCGTGAAAAGCGCAATTTCGCGCGAACTGTTTCGTCGCCGTGCGGCGGAAAGGGGGATCGCTGCGATCGCTGTCTCACGCGGCATCCAGCCCGAATCGCATCTCGATCCGCACTTGCGCGACTTGCTCGCCGGTCAGGGCATCGATCCGGCCCGTGACGGCCAGCACAAGCTGTCTCGCGGCGACTTACGCCGGGCCGATTATACCGTCCTGCTCGATAGATTGCCGCCCGGATGGATCGGGCCCAATGCCCACGACTGGACCGATCTGGGTTCGTTCAATCTGGCCTACGCCACCGAAGAACCCCGCGTGAAAGCCAGGATCGATCAGCTGCTGGATGAAATCACGTCAAGCGCGCGTTAGGCCGCTGGCGCAGCCTTGGCCTGATAAAAACTGTAATCGGGCAACGATTCGAACGCCAGTTTGAGCGATTCGCTCCAGCCCACCGAAATCGCGCGGTAATAAGGATCGTCGACTTCGATCCGGCGCCGATGCGTGGGTTCGAAATTGTCGCGCTCAAGCACCATCAAATCGAGCGGCAGGCCGACCGACAAATTGGCCTTGATCGTCGAATCGAAGCTGACCATCAGCAGCTTGACCGCGTCTTCAAAGCTCATGTCGCGGTGGTAACCGCGCAAGATAATCGGGCGGCCATATTTGGTCTCGCCGATCTGGAAGAACGGCGTGTCGAAGCCGGCTTCGATGAAATTGCCTTCGGGGTAGACCAGGAACAGCCGCGGCTCCATGCCCTTGATCTGGCCCGCAACAATCATTGAGGCGGTGAACGACGGGGTCGATGCCTCTTCGCCGTTTTCGTTGCGGCAAATGGCAATCGTTTCGCGCAGCAGCTTGCCCACGATCGTCGCGACCTGGAACATCGATTCGGCCTCAAGCAGCGAATTGTGCCGGTCGGCCACCGCCTTGTTGCGCTCTTCCAACTGGCTGATCACGCCCTGGGTGGTGGCGAGGTTGCCCGCCGTCATCACCGAGATAATCCGCTCGCCCGGGACCGACCACGAATTCATCTTGCGAAATATTGAGATATTATCGACGCCCGAATTGGTTCGGGTGTCGCTCATCAGGACCAAGCCCTTGTCGAGCATCATTCCAACGCAATAGGTCAACCGCCGAATCCCCTTGAAGGTCCGGCCTACTGCTCGATTTGCTGTTGTTCAACCGCCAGATGAACTTCAAGCACAGTTTCCCCCGCCCCGTACGACAGCCCGGTGACCGGTGCGGCCTCGCTGTAATCGCGCCCGGTGGCCACGCGAACATAGCGTTCATCGGGGCTGATGCGATTTGAAACATCAAACCCAACCCAGCCAAGGTGATCGATATGCGCCTCGGCCCAGGCGTGCCCGGCCTCTTGTTCGATCCGGTCATTCATCATCAGATAGCCCGAGACATAGCGGGCCGGCACCCCCAGCGCGCGCGCGGCCCCGGTAAAAATATGCACGTGGTCCTGGCACACGCCCTTGCCCAGCGCGGCGGCTTCCTCGCCAGTGGTGTGAACCGCGGTTTCCCCAGTCGCATAGACGACCTGATCAAGCACCCGCTCTGACAATTCGTGTAGCAGCGCCAGTGTCTGGCTGCGCGGGGTATCCAGCGCGGTGATGATCGCGCGCATTTTGCTGCCCGGACGGGTGAGGTTTGACTGGGCGAGGAACGCCCATAACGGCATGTGCCCCGAATGCTGGCCGATCACGCCGGCATTATCGGCGGTGGCAACGGTCCCGGCGCACTGCACTTCGACAATCCGCGCGCCCGGCTCGACCGAGACCAGCACGGTGCGGTTATGGTTGTGATCGTCGTATTCAACTTCAAGCCGAGCACCGGCCAGCGTCATCTCCCAATCGAGGACTTTTTGGCCTTGGGTGTTCTTGGGGGTCAGCCGCAGCCGCTGCAGGCCGTGTGCTACGGGTTGCGAAAATTCGTAGCGAGTGGTGTGCTCAATCGCCAGGCGCATCAGGCGTAGAACCTGTAATCTTGTTCGATTGCTTGGGCGACCTGACGGTTGCGGGCGATGAACTCCTGAATGAACTGGTGCAGCCCGGCTTCAAAGATCGCCTCAATGCTGCTGTCGTGAAACCGTGTGCTGACCCCGCGCAACACTTCGTGTGCGCTGCTTTCGTGGCCGTATTGGTGCGCCAGGCTGGCCAGGTTGTTACGCAAATTATCGATGCAGAAGTTGAGGCTGCGCGGAAACCGCTGGTCGAGCAGCAGGAATTCAGCAATCCCCTTGGGGTCGATCGACCCGGCATTGAGCCAGCGGTATGCGCGCTCGCCCGAGACCGAGCGCAGCACACTTTCCCACTGCACATTGTCAAGCCGCGATCCGACCCAGGCGAGCGAGGGCAGCAGCACATAATATTTGACGTCGAGGATCCGCGCGGTGTTGTCCCCGCGTTCGATGAAGGTGCCGATCCGGAAGAAATTGAAATTCTCGCTACGCAGCATCGAGCCGTCGATTGCCCCGCGCACCAACATCGCTTGGCGGCGAATGACGTTCAGCACCTGACCGAGCGAAACCTCGCGGACCGGACGGGACAGCGCCTCGCCGACCACCATCCAGCTTTCATTGACGGCTTCCCATACTTCACGGGTCAGGGCGGTGCGGACTGCGCGCGCGCTGGTCCGGGCACCCTCAATCATCGCCAGAACTGAGCCTGGATTGTGCCGATCTCGCAGCAGGAAATTCCACACCTGGATGCCGGTGTAAGTGGCATTGTACAGCTCGTATTGCTTGGTGTGGCCAACCGTGGCCACGACCGAGCGCCATTCTTCCTGGCTGGTCACCAAATCGCGGGTCAGCGCCATCCGGAAGCCGGCCTCGATTAACCGCGAGGTGTTTTCAGCCCGTTCAAGATAGCGGCCCATCCAGAACACGCCATTGGCGGTACGCCCTAGCATGGCTCGGTACGCCCTAACATGATGCAATCCTGGCCATCAGTCCTGCAACACCCAGGTGTCTTTGGTCCCGCCGCCTTGCGAGGAATTGACCACCAGCGAACCCTGCTTGATCGCCACCCGGGTCAAGCCGCCCGGCGTGATGCGAATGCCATCGGGCGAGACCAGCACAAACGGCCGCAGATCGACATGGCGCGGCGCGAGCCCGGCCTTGGCCAAGATCGGCACGGTCGACAAGGCCAGCGTCGGCTGGGCAATGTAATTGTCGGGCCGCGCGCGCAATTTGGCGGCAAAGGCAGAAATTTCCTTTTTCGAAGCTGTGGGTCCGATCAGCATTCCATAACCGCCCGAACCGTGCACTTCCTTGACCACCAGTTCGGCCAGGTTGTCGAGCACATAGGCCAGACTGTCGGCCTCGCTGCAGCGCCAGGTCGGGACATTGGCGAGCAGCGGTTTCTCCCCGGTATAGAACTCGACGATCTCGGGCATGAATGAATAGATCGCTTTGTCGTCGGCAATCCCGGTACCCGGCGCGTTGGCAATGGTGATCTTGCCCGCCCGGTAGACGTCCATAAGTCCAGGCACGCCCAGCCGGCTCGACGGATTGAAACTGAGCGGATCGAGGTAATCGTCATCGACCCGCCGGTAGAGTACGTCGATCGGCTGAAAGCCGCGCGTGGTACGCATCGCGACCCGTCCATCGACCACCCGCAAATCGCTGCCCTCAACCAGTTCGGCGCCCATCTGATCGGCCAGAAAGGCGTGTTCAAAATAGGCCGAATTGTAGATCCCAGGGGTCAGCACCGCCACCACTGGCCGGCCGTCTACATTGGCCCCGGCACACGTGGGAGCGCAGGCGGCAAGGCTCTCGGCCAGCCGGCGCGGGTAATCCTGCACCGGACGCACATCCATCGCGGTGAACAATTCGGGGAACATCGCCATCATCGTTTCGCGGTTCTCCAGCATGTAGGAGACCCCCGAGGGCGTGCGGGCATTGTCTTCGAGCACCACGAATTCTTCCGGACCGGTGCGCACCAGATCGATCCCGACAATATGGGTATAAACTCCGCCCGGCGGGACCAGCCCCATCATCTGCGGCAGAAACGCAGCGTTCTTGGAGATCAGGTTTTGCGGAACGCGGCCCGCGCGGATAATTTCCTGACGGTGGTAAATATCGTGCAGAAACGCGTTGAGCGCGCGCACCCGCTGTTCGATCCCCTTCACAGCCTTGCGCCATTCACCCGCGGTGATGATCCGCGGGATCATGTCGAACGGGATCAGCCGTTCCTCGCCGGCGTCGTCGCCGTAAACGTTGAAGGTGATCCCGGTTTTGCGGAAGAAACTCTCCGCCTCCTGCCCCTTGCGGCGCATCAGCCCTGGGTCCTGCCGATTGTACCAAGCGCAAAACCCGTCGTAAGCAGCGCGCACCGTTCCGTCGGCCGTGAGCATCTCGTCAAAGGACGTGGTAGCATCGGTCATCAATATGCGTCCTTTCAGCGGTCAATGACTGCCCGATGACGCAACAGAGTCAAGCACCGAATGCTGCACTTGCGAGCGCGCCGCGTAAGCTTTGGCGCAAGTTACGCCCAGGACTGTCTGCCGGAGCCAAGTTGCGAAAAAGGCTGGAGAAAGTCTGCAGATGCAGCCACGCCCAAATTGGCGCAGGTCTGGCCCCATTTGCCAAGGGCGGAGCGCGTCGCCGCACCCCGCCCTTGCGCAATTCAATTCAGTCAGGCGTAACCCATCGTCCGGGCCAGCCAGATCAGCAACATCGCACCAACGATTGACCAGACGAAGCCGGCTGGATGGAGCCGACCGTCGGCTGATTTGTGGACCATACTTCCAACCACGCCGGCCAGGAACGATCCGGCGATGCCCAGCACCGCGCTCATGATCAGACCCATCTCCACTGGACCGGGATAGAAATACCGCGCCAGAATGCCGACCACCAGGCCGACCAAAGCCATAATTACATAGTTCATCATGTTTCC
>JAYTIS010000413.1:0-1539 GCA_043731725.1 Novosphingobium sp. | reverse complement strand
CTTTGACTGTCAGCGGCGAAACAACCAGCGGAATGGTCAACGCGGGGACGCGGATTGACGCCGCTCTGGGCGGCGTTGCGCTTGCTACGGTGGAAACCCGGCTGAGTCGGGGACCGAATTGCTCGGGCGGCCAGATATCCGCGGCGATTGAATCGAGCGGAGGCGGGTTTAGCGGGCGAATGGCAGTCGTTTGGCCAACGAACGGCTTCCGCGACGTCGCCAGCGTGCTGGGCGATCCGCTGCCGACCAGGTCGGTCACCGCGTTTGCCGGGTACAACAGATCGCGAAGCGCATTTCAGCTTTCGGGCGGGCTCGTCTGGAATCTTCGCGACCCACTGCGTGGGACGACTGCGTTCCGATCTACTTTCCTAGACGGATCAGTACGTTACGAGGCATCGCAGCGACTGAGTTTCAGTGCGGCGGTGACCTATCGCCATGGCGATAGCAACAATTTTGCCGCGACCTTTGGCATGACCTTGCGGCTTGGCCGGCAGGGCTGGGCGGGCAGCAGCTTGACGCATCGCACGGGCTATCCGTTCATCGCCAGCGCATCGTATCGCCAGATGCTCAGCGCAAACAGTCCGATCGGCTATTATGGCGGGGCCGAGTACGGGCGCTCGGGCAGGCTCGATGCGGGCGTAACCTGGCGCAATCGCGTGGTCGAAACCGAAGCCAAGGCGGAATACGAGAACGGCGATGCCGCGCTGCGGCTGAATGCGCGCGGTGCGCTGATTCTGGCCGGCGGCAACGTTTTTGCGCGCTCGCGCGCCGATGGCACTTATGCGCTGGTTCGCACAGGCCGGGTTGGCGGGCTGACCGTCAGATACAACAATCAGCCTGTTGGGCGGACCGGGAAGCGGGGAACCATGCTGGTTGACAATGTGATCCCCTATGTTGCCAGCAATTACGAGATCGACCCTGACAAGATCCCCTCGGATGTGCTCGCCAAGGTTTACGAACGCCGCATGGTGGTGCCGCGGCGGACTGTGGGGCTGGTGACCTTGACCGCTGTCCGATTCATTCCGCATCCGGTGAAGTTGGTAGATGCGATGGGCAATCCGCTCGAGATGGGCACGCATATGACCGCCCGTCCCTCCGGCGACGATTTGGTAGTCGGCTTCGACGGGTTCGTCGAAACAAATGGCGCCGGTCCCGATCGCGCGCTCGAGGTAGATTTGGGAGCCCGCGGCTTTTGCCGCTTCACCTTGCCTCCGCCAATCAGCCAGTTAGTGCAAGAGGACGCACCAATAATTGGTTGCCGTCTGGGGATCCCACCCGCGCAAATGCCGATTGCGCTGCGCGGCGATGAGCATCGCCGCGCGCAGCGTAACCACTGACATGAACTTCAGCACCCGATCGCAAAGCGCTTTAAGCGATCGATTAAAAAGCGTTTCCCTTTCCGGTGCGAGAACCTAAAGATCGCATCAGATTAATTGGGGTTCAAACCATGTCGCTCGATAACCTAGCGCGCACTGCCTATAACGAAGATCACGAAGCGTTTCGCCAGACGGTGCGCAAGTTCCTTGAGGCCGAGGTCGC
>JAYTIS010000412.1:0-3920 GCA_043731725.1 Novosphingobium sp. | reverse complement strand
TCGCCAGCCCCGCCGTGCGCGCCCGTGCCAAGGCCCTTGGGATCGATCTGGCGCAGGTCAAAGCCGCCGAAGACGGCCGCTTGCGCCACGCCGATCTCGATGCGTTTCTAGCTTACAATGCTGGATCCGGCTTCCGCGCCGCTGGCAAGCGCGGCGAGGATCAGACGATCAAGGTGATCGGTCTGCGCCGCCGGATTGCCGAGAACATGGCGGCATCGAAGCGCAACATCCCGCATTTCTCCTATGTCGAAGAATGCGATGTGACCGCGCTGGAGGAACTGCGCGCGCAGCTCAATTTCGCACGCGGACAGCGCCCCAAGCTGACCTTGCTCCCGCTGCTGATCAGCGCCATTTGCCGCACATTACCCGATTTCCCAATGCTCAACGCCCGTTATGACGATGAGGCCGGATTGGTCCAGCGTTTCGCGGCGGTGCATCTCGGCATGGCGACTCAGACCACGGGCGGACTGATGGTGCCGGTGATCCGCGATGCGCAAGACAAGAACCTGTGGCAGCTTGCGGCTGAGATTTCCCGGCTGGCTGAAACCGCCCGGACCGGCTCGGCCAAGAGCGAGGAACTTTCCGGTTCAACCCTGACGATCACCTCGCTCGGGCCGCTGGGCGGGGTGGCGACGACGCCGGTGATCAATCGCCCTGAAGTGGCGATCATTGGCCCCAACCGGATCATCGAACGGCCGATGTTCGTTCCCGACGGGATGGGCGGTGAGCGCATCGCCAAACGCAAGCTGATGAACATTTCGATCAGCTGCGATCACCGTGTAGTTGATGGTTGGGACGCGGCGAGCTTCATCCAGGCGGTCAAGCGGTTGATCGAGGTGCCGGTGCTGCTGCTGGCGGATTAACAGGGGCGAGTATGGTGACGGACCCGCGGATCGATGCTTACATGGCCAAGGCGGCACCGTTCGCGCGGCCGATCCTCACCCATTTGCGGCAACTTGTCCACGCGACCATTCCAGATCTTGTCGAGACGATCAAATGGGGCATGCCGCATTTTCTCTATGCGGGTAAAATTCTTGCTGGTTTCGCCGCGTTCAAAGCGCATGCTGCATTCGTCATCCACGGCGATGGCCGTCAGGGCGATGCTATGGGTCAATACGGTAAGATCGCGGCGCTGAGCGATTTGCCGAGCGCCGCCGATCTTGCGGTCAAACTGCTGGAGGCCAAGGCCCGCATCGACACGGCGGGCACCGCACTAAAATCGAAGGCTGCGCCCAAGGTGCCCAAGGCAGACATCGCCATGCCCGAGGATTTCGCAGCCGAGCTGGCGCGATCGCAAGGCGCGCGCGCGCGGTTCGATGGTTTTGCGCCGTCACACCGCCGCGAATACCTTGAATGGGTGAACGAAGCCAAGCGACCCGAAACTAGAGCCAAGCGCATCGCCCAGGCAAGCGAATGGATTTCCGAAGGCAAGAAGCGTAACTGGAAATACGAAGACTGCTAGCGCACGATTGCGCTATAAGTAATCTCGCCTGCGCCCCGCGCCGCTTCGGTTGCAGGCACGTGCCAGCGAACCTGGGTCACGTCTTCGGGGGTGGCGAACCGATCACCGATCCGCAGATGCTTCAGCTTGCCCCATGACTTGCCGCCATCGAGCGATACTTCCTCGCTGCCATCGGCGCTGCCCTGGTAATAGATGCTGCGTGGGAGCGGATTGGTGACGGTGAATGAGCCGGTGCCGCCCATCCGGTACCAGCTGACCACATAGACCACACGGTCGCCGTGATTGAGCCGTGCGGCGGGCTGCAAGGTGCGGCCTTTGTCCGGCGAAACTTTCTCGACAAAGACCGCGCTGTCGAGCGCGATCAGCGGCGTGGCGATTGCCACAACAGGCACTGCCAGCGCCAGCATTCCGACCAGCGAAGAAAGACTGCTGCGTAGTTTCACTGGTATCAAGCCCCCACTTACGTCCACGTCCGGACCGGTTGCGCTGCTTGTCGCAAACAGAGGCAAAGGAATGGTTAACAGGAGGCTGGTGAGTGGGTACAACGAGTACACGCAACACCCCGAAATCCGTTGATTTTGATGGTTTACAAGTCTGTCGCCAGACCGGCAATCCGCTGAAGCGATCGCGGTTGACAGCCCCGACGCGCTGGCCTAGTGGCGCTGCTCCCCAAGCGGCACGCGGGTGTAGCTCAGTTGGTTAGAGTGCCGGCCTGTCACGCCGGAGGTCGCGGGTTCGAGTCCCGTCACTCGCGCCACTTGGGGAATTTTTCTAAAACCTGAGCTGAAATTCACCGCGTGCCCGGCGGAAATTTTTGTGCTTGCTGGCAGGGACTGCGGTTCTCAAGATCAGCGCCAACGCCCGGTTTCCATCCAGATCATGAAGCGCTTCAACGGCAACAACCAGATTATGCCCAACACGATGTAGACTGGCACTTGCGCCAAAGCCGGCCAGCTTTCGAACAGCGGCGCCAGAAAGCGGGCAATCGCCAAACCATAGACCATCAGCGCAAATAGCAGCGCCAGGATTCCGGCGGGTATCCGCCAAGTGGGTTCAGTGCGCATCAGAATGGTCCGTAGAAGCGGGTCGGGGTGACCACGGCCCGCAGCGGTTGGTCATGCGGTTCCAGCGGGAGCGCATCGACCAATTGGCAATCCCAGGCAAGCCCGATTGAGACCAGGTCGGGCTGCGCATTTAATAGCTGGTCGTAATGTCCGCGGCCCTGGCCCAAGCGTTGGCCTTCGGCGGTGAATCCCACCAGCGGGACGATCGCCACATCAACCCGCGCATCCCCCGCATCGCCCGCGGGCTGCATCGCGCCAAAAGGATCGGGCACCAATCCGCTGTCGTCGAACGGGTTGTCCCACAGCTTGAACTCCATTGGGCTGCCGCGCGTTGCAAACCATGGCAGCGCCACCGCGTGACCCTGCTCGGCGAACCAGCGCGCGTAGCCCAGCGGCGAAGCTTCGCCCGGGATCGGGTGATAGACGCTGACAACTGCGCCTTCGGGCACCAATTCGAGCAGCGCGGCGGGCGGGCGGTGGAATAGCAGGCTGCGCAGTGCCGGCGGTATTGCTGCGTCATGATTCGCACGGCGCTGTCGCAGTTCAGCACGAAGGGCCTGCTTGTCGGTCACGCGCTGCGCCTTTTGCTGCGGGAAGATGGGTGACGGGACCACCATGGGCCGTTGCCAGGAAATCCTCTGACGCGTCACGTCAGGTGGGAACCGTGTGTGCCAGACCAAGATCTAACCAGGGACAGCCCCCAAGGATTTTACTTATAGCCTCAGGGATTTTCAAAGGCTCGCACCGGGCAGTACCCGTCGCTGGACTAGATAGGCGCTTGGCGCTCAGCGCTCAAGGGCGCTGGCATATTTTTCAAGTCGGTCGGCTAGTGCTTCCAAAGCTGCGGAATGATCTGCCGCAGGTGCAGGTCCAGCGGGACCATTGCCGCGCACATCATGCAGTTCGTCGGCGAGCATCAACGCGGCGAACAGCAGCAGCCGTACTTCATTGTGTCCAGTAGTTCCCAGATCGCGAATTTTGTCGTCGATCAGCTGGCCCAGACTTTCGACATGGGCTTCCTCACCTTCAGCGCAAGCGACAATATAGCTGCGTCCGCCGATCCGAAGAGTGACGTTGCTCATCGGGCGCTCATCCTTGCGCCCCTTCGATTAACTGATCGAGTTCCTGCAGCGAGCCCTGAACCGCAGCGCGCAGTTGGGTGTGACGGGCCCGCAGCGCAGCAAGCTCAGTCGTAGCGCTATCGGACGTGTCACCGACCTTGGCTGGTGCCGCCTCAATCCGGGCCAACGCGGCTTCGATCCGCGCAATTGCAAGAGTGCTTCGGTCCGCCGCCATGGCGCCAGTGTTACCGCAATATTATGCTGCGGCAAAGCGTTGGGCCGCACATTTCCCACTGTTTGTAAAACATGGTTACCAGCGCCCGCCTTGACGGC
>JAYTIS010000411.1:0-2567 GCA_043731725.1 Novosphingobium sp. | reverse complement strand
AGACCGGCACTTCGCAGCCGTAGAGCGCGCGTTCCATCGCGATGTCCTCAAGCTGCTGCACGCCGAGCGCGAGCGCGGCCTCCCAGGCTTTGCGAAAGGTGGCGCCCTGGGGATGGCGGCGCAGCAGATAGGCGCCCTCGGGGGTCATGTTGACGCGGTGCGCGGCGGCTTTGACGCTGCCGGTATCGGCCAGCGCTTCGATGAAGTTCTGCTGGCGGGCGGCGGTCCAGCCATCGTGCCGACTGGTGAGGCGGGGGACCGGGGTGAAGCTGGGGAGCGGGGCCTTGGCGCCGGCGGGGCGGGGCAGGCGGGTCTTGTCGATAGTCATCGGGTGGGGGTCATTTGTGCGGTGCTCGATCAAGCTGGGGGGAGGCTTGGGAGCGTGGCAAAGTGCGGCCGTGTAGGACAGCGAAAATTGCGCTGCTGGCGGGGCGGCATTTGGCCCGGTGAAAGCTGCGCGAACTTCACTTGGCGTTCAGGCTGGGTCTGGCTATAGGCTCCGGCATGCATAGCCGTACCCCGCTGAAGCTCGCCCTGTCCGCCGCCATTAGTGCGGCGCTGCTCACCACTGCTGCTTGCGGCGGGCGTGGGGGCGGGCCGAAGGATACCGCATTTGTCGCGCGTGATGTTGATACGCTGTATGCGGCGGCCAAGCTGCGGCTGGACAAGGGCGATACATTGGTCGCTGCGGCGCTGTTCGACGAGGTTGAGCGCCAGCATCCGTACTCGCCATGGGCAAGGCGGGCGCAGCTGATGAGCGCGTTTTCGTACTATGTGGCCAAGGATTTCAACAAGTCGGTGCAGGCCGCGCAGCGGTTCCTGTCGATCCATCCGGGCAACCGCGATGCGCCTTACGCCTATTACCTGATCGGGCTGTGCTATTACGAGCAGATCAGCGACACCGACCGCGACCAGAAGATTACCATGCAGGCGCTGCAGACGTTGAACGAGGTGGTGCGGCGCTATCCCAACACGCGCTATGCCGCCGATGCCCGGGTCAAGGTTGATCTGGTCAACGATCACCTGGCGGGCAAGGAAATGCAGATCGGGCGCTATTACGAGAAATCGGGCAAGTGGCTCGCCGCCTCGCTGCGCTTCCGCAACGTGATTGATACCTACCAGACCACCAGCCACGCGCCCGAGGCATTGTTCCGCATGGTTGAGGCCAACCTGTCGCTGGGCGTGCCCGAAGAGGCGCTGAAATATGCTTCGGTGCTGGGGGCCAACTATCCCGGCAGCAAGTGGTACGAAAAGGCCTACAAGCTGATGCAGAAGCATGCGCCGGGCGTCGCGGTAAAATAAGGCGGGCAGGGGCGTTCGCGCTGCCTAAATCATTCTACTTGGCAGGTTGACATTGCGGCAGTGGGCGCGCTGTTATGCGTTTCGCATGTTGTCCCAAAAAACCCGCTACTCGATCCGCGCTTTGCAGCATCTGGCCGATACCTGGCGGCAGGGGCCAGTGCGGCTGGATGCGATTGCCGAGGCGCAGAACATCCCGCGCAAGTTCTTGACCGTGATCCTGTCCGAGATGGTGCGCGGCGGCTTGGTCAACTCCACCCGCGGGCGCGATGGCGGCTATGAGCTGGCGCTTGATCCGGTCGATGTGCGCTATGGCGATATCATCCGGCTAACCCGCGGCAGCCTGGCGCTGGTGCCCTGCGCCAGCCGCAACGCGCACGAACATTGCCCCAATTGCCTGCCCGAGGCCGAGTGCCGGCTGCGCGGGCTGATGCTCACCCTGCGCGACGAAATGGCCACGATGCTCGACCGCGTCAGCCTGGCCGATGCGATCACGCTGCAGCCTTCGTTCGAGGAGACTGAAGCCTAGCTGCAGTCGCAAGCGCTGGTGGATCGGCTAGCCATATCAACGACTTTTGCCTTGCTACCAATTTCGGATCAGCATAGCTTCGACCATTCGCTCAGCTTCCAAATAACAAGAGCCAAGCGAGACTATTGTTGCGAGGAAGATTCGGGATTTGCCGATGAGCATGACCACCGCTCCGCTTCGTCTCGAACCCCGCTGGCATTCACCGTGCATGGCCAAGCTTGAACAGTTAAACTGGATCGATGCGTTTGCGGTCGTCGGTTATGGGGTTCGGATCGGCGTGCGGGTCAGCGATCCAGCCCTAATCCCAGCTCTAATTAAGCGGGTCCCGCCGGGCGCACAATTGAGCACGGGCGGCCGGGTTAACCGGATGATATCGGTGATTGCGGGGGGCAGCGAGCGACGCGGCTCGTACCGGTACCACATGGCCTATGCTGACCACGTTGTGGTTGAGCGATCGCGCGATGCGGATCATGTATTCGAAGCCTATGACAGCCATCTTCGCATGGCCCTGGCTCAGTTTTCGCGCAAGAAGCTGTTCATTCACGCTGCGGTGGTGAGCTGGAACGGGCGGGGCATCATTTTCCCCGGAAACAGTCTGTTCGGGAAAACCCACCTCGCGGCCGCGCTGATCGCTGCCGGCGCAGAATATTTGTCCGACGAATATGCGGTGATCGATGAGGATCTGCGCGTTCACCCGTTTGCCAAGCCGCTGTCAATCCGCGCCATGCCCACCGCACGT
>JAYTIS010000410.1:0-8560 GCA_043731725.1 Novosphingobium sp. | reverse complement strand
TTCGAGCGTTGATCGACATTCTCGATGATCAGGCTGATCGGCGTGCCGGTGGTCTGCCCCTCGAACGTGCCCGAGAGGATCTTCACCGCATCGGGTTCCTGCCGCTGGGTGGTGAACTTCGATTGGCCCGGGCGGCGTGCATCGAGAAACGGCTGGATCTTGTCTTCGCTCAGCAATAGTCCCGGCGGGCAGCCATCGACCACCGCGCCCAGCGCTGGCCCGTGGCTTTCGCCCCAAGTGGTAAAGCGCAGCAGGCGGCCAAAGGTGTTGATGGACATGGCAGCGGCTTTGCCGCCCAATTGCGCGCGTGTCCATATCCGGTTTAGGAGCGGACACATGTTCCTAGTAGTCTTCCGCAATCGCAAACGCGCCGATTATGACGCGGCCGCCTATCTGGCTGACGCCGTGCTGATGGAGACGATGGCGCGCGCTCAGCCCGGCTTCATCTCGTTCAAAAGCTATACTGCCGACGACGGCGAGGTGATCGCGCTGTCCGAATGGGCCGACGCCGAGGCCGCGCGCGGCTGGGGCAGCCAGCCGGATCACGCGGTGGTCCAGGCGCGGGGGCGCTCCGAATACTATCAAGATTATACCCTCTACACCTGCGATGAGCCGCGCACGCACCGCTACGAACGGCCCGGCGGGTGAGCGTTACGCTCTACGGCATTCCCAATTGCGACACGGTCAAAAAGGCGCGCGACTGGCTGACCGATCGGGGGCTGGCATACACCTTTCACGACTACAAAAAGGCGGGGGCTGACCCCGCCAAGCTGGCTGAATGGTGCGCAGCAGCTGGCTGGGAGACTGTCCTCAACCGCGCCGGGACGACCTTTCGCAAGTTGGCCGATACTGAGAAGCTGGGGCTGGATCAGGCCAAAGCCATTGCACTGATGGCGGCGAACCCATCGTGCATTAAGCGTCCGGTGGTTGAGCACCCGGGCGGGCTCCTAGTCGGGTTCAAACCCGACGACTGGGCCGCGACGCTGTGATCGCCAGCTGGACCGAACTGTTGGGTGCGGCGCTGGGGCTGATCAACATTATGCTGCTGGTCCGGCGCTCGGTGTGGAATTTCCCAGCCGCGATGGCCAGCGTCCTGCTGGTCGGGGTCACACTGTTTCAGGCGCGGCTCTATTCCGAAAGTGGGCTTCAGGTCTTCTTCTTCGTGGTCAACATGGCGGGCTGGTACCAATGGAGCCGCGCCAGCGACGCTCACCAAGTCGTCCCGGTCGGCTGGATGAGTGCCCCGGCTCGGATTGGCTGGGCGGCAGTGACGGCATTGCTGAGCGTGTCGCTGGGCTGGGCCATGCACCAATTTACCAACGCAGCGTTGCCGTTTGCCGATTCGGCGGTGACCGGGGCCAGCATCGCCGCGCAATTGTTGCTCAACAACCGCAAAATCGAAAACTGGGTGCTGTGGATCGGGATCGACGTGGTTTCGGTCGCGCTGTACCTCAATCGCGAACTCTATTTCTTTGCCGCGCTTTACTTGGTCTTTTTGGTCATGTCAGCAATCGGGTTGCGGCAATGGATGCGCTCGGTCCAATCGACTGTGATCCCGGCATGATCAGCATCTGTTTCCACGGCGCCGAGTGTACTGGCAAATCTGTGCTCGCGGAGCAGCTCAGTCGCGAGCTGGGCTGCCCGTGGGTGCCCGAATATGGCCGCACTTATTGCGAGGAGCGCGGGACTGACCTCGTCCTGACGGACTTGCTGGCGATCGCCGAGGGGCAAGCTTTGGCGGTTAAGGCCGTGCAGGCTGAACAGCCGCGATTGCTGCTGCTCGATACCGACCAGCTGATGACCGCCGCCTGGGCCGAGATGCTTTTCCGCGAGGTGCCGCTCGAACTGCTCGGTTACGCCAAGGCCGATCTCTACCTGCTGTTCACCCCCGATGTGCCGTGGATCGATGATGGCACGCGGTTCTTCGGCAAAGGCCCGCTGCGCAGCCGCTTTGCCTACTTAGCCGAACAAGTGTTGGTGCTCAGCAAGGTGCCGTATCGTATTGTTTCCGGCACCTGGGCCGAGCGCAAGGCGGCTGCGCGCACAGCGATTGGCGATCTGATGTTGGCGCTGTAACTGCGGCAATGCTACTTCGCCTTGGCGCAATCGATGCACTGCTGGTCCCACGTGTGCGCGCCGACAACGAAATCGCAGCGCCGTGCTGCTAACACCGTGAAAGCAGAGGGTCGCGAAGCATGATTTCGCATTTTAGACATTTGGGCCGGCCGCACCGGACGTGAGTCTGTCCGCCCAACTCATTGCTGCGCTGTTGGCAGCATCTTCACCTCCATCTGGAGAGGTTCTGTCTCAGTCTTCGCCGGCGCCCCCTGCACCGGGCGCAATTGCTAGTCCGCCAGTTATGTCCCCAAGCGGAGCCATGGCTTCGCCATCCACACTTCCGCCGCCGCCAGTGCCGCCGGCTAGCGCTGATTCGGCAGCGCCATCGCCAGACGAAATCGTAGTCCAAGGTGACTTGCGCGCACCGAAAGAAGACCCGATCCGGGCGCTCAATGCCCAATCCTTCAAGGCAGTCCAAGCATTGGACGGCGCAATCGTTGGGCCGCTCGCCATGGCTTATAAACACACTTTACCCGAACCAACGCGCGATGGCTTGCACAATGCCCTTTCGAATCTAACTGAACCGGTGGTTTTCCTCAACGATCTGTTGCAGCTCAAACCCGGGCGCGCGGTCAAGACGCTCGGCCGGTTCATAATTAATTCGACATTCGGTTTGGCTGGTCTGTTCGACATAGCAAAGAAAAAGCCGTTTCACCTTGCGCACCACAACAACGGTTTCGCTGATACCTTGGGTTACTACGGGGTCGGTCCGGGTCCATACCTCTACCTCCCGCTGCTTGGACCGACCACGGTGCGCGACGTGTTCGGGCGCGTAGTTGATCTGGCGGTTCTGCCAACTGCGATCGGCCAACCGTTCAGCAGTCGGTCGTTTTCACTGCCTAACAGCGCTCTCAAATCGTTGGATGATCGGGTTAATTACGATGAGCGCCAGAAGCATTTTCAAAACGATACTCCAGATCCCTACGCGGCCGAGCGCACCGCCTATCTTCAGCGGCGCGCCGACGAGATAGCGAGTCTCCACAGCCACAAGCCAAAGCATGTCGCGTCAGCCGTGGTTGCGCCGCTGCTCGAGCCGCCACCGCTATCGCCATTGCCATCGCTGCCGTCGCCGCTTGCGCCGCAGACAGAGCCATCAATACCCGCCACCATGCCGCCACCGCGATAATCGGGCTTGACCGGAGCCCAGAATACCGCATTCATTCCGATCTCGTCCAAGGAGGCGGCCATGGACTTCTTCAAAGCATTGGTACCCGGCGCGATACTTACGTTCGTGGTCAGCATGGTGATGGGGGCAAGCCACAGCACCGGCGGATTTTTGCAAATCCATCATTACTATATCCAAGGGCACGGCATCTACTGGTCTTGGGTGCTGTTCGTCGTCGCCACCGGGCTAGCCTGGATACTATACATAATCACTCCGAAATAGTTGCGGAGACAATGTAGTTGAGCGCCAGATCGTTCGACAAGTGAAGCCCTTTGGTCAGCGACCAGGCAATCCCTTGCGGAATACCCATGGTGAGATCGGCACCGCCGAGCAGCAGGCGAAGCTCGTCCGGCGTGATAAACTGATCCCAGTGATGTGTGCCGCGCGGAATCATTCCGCTCCGCTCGGCCCCCTCAACTAACAGCAACCGTGAACGTGCGGTGCGGTTGGGAGTCGATAGGATTATCAGTCCGCCCGGTGCCAAGGCGGCACGCAGAGCAGCGACAAATGACGCCGGGTCCGCGACGTGTTCGAGCACTTCGAGCGAGGTGACAAGATCAAATCCAGTGAACCCCAGTTCGGCAACATCGCCGCAACGATAGTCAATGGTGAACCCTGCTCCAGCGGCGTGCGCAGCGGCCACAGCAATGTTTTTACGCGCCGCATCGACCCCGGTAACCGCAGCGCCGAGCCGCGTCAGAGGTTCGCACAGCAAGCCCGCGCCGCAACCGACGTCAAGCGCGCGCTTGCCTCCGAGCGGGCGCATCCCGCGCGAATCGCCAACGGGTGTCGCGGGCCAATGCGCATCAATCGCTGATCGGATGAAACCCAGCCGCACCGGGTTCAGGCGGTGCAGCATCGCCGACGAGCCCTTAGGATCCCACCAGTCAGCCGCAAGAGTGCCGAAATGCGCGGCTTCATCAGGGCGGATCGTCGTTCTCGAACTTGCATTAGCCATAGCCCGACCCTAACAGGGCGCCCGCTGCAGAGCGAGCCGTTCTGTTGGCAATATTATTGCGTGAAGGACGGGATTGCGCGTGGGGCGGATCGTGATGAAATTCGGCGGCACTTCGATGGCCGGATCCGAACGGATCCGCCGGGTCGCCAATATTGTGCGCCGCCAACAGGCCGCAGGTCACGAAGTTGCAGTGGTGGTCTCGGCGATGGCGGGCGAGACCGATCGGCTGGTCACCTTCTGCCGCGAGGCCAACCCGCTTTACGATCCGGCGGAATACGATGTGGTGGTGGCCTCGGGCGAGCAGGTGACCGCCGGATTGCTGGCGATGACGCTGCAAGCGCTGGGCTGCCAAGCGCGGTCATGGTTAGGCTGGCAATTGCCGGTCCACACCGATGGTGCGCATGCCAAGGCGCGGATCGAGGGGATCGACAGCGACGCACTCCTAGCCAGCATGGCCTTGGGCGAGATTGCAGTGATCCCGGGTTTCCAGGGGCTCTCGAACAATGGCCGGGTGACCACGCTGGGGCGCGGCGGATCGGACACCTCGGCAGTAGCGGTGGCGGCAGCAATCGGCGCAGAGCGCTGCGATATCTACACCGATGTCGACGGCGTTTATACCACCGATCCGCGGATCGTCGCCAAGGCGCGCAAGCTCAAATTCGTCACGTATGAGGAAATGCTCGAGCTGGCCTCTGTCGGGTCGAAAGTCCTGCAGACCCGTTCGGTCAGCTTGGCGATGAAAGAGGGGGTGCGGGTGCAAGTGCTCTCCAGCTTTATCGACGATGATGCCACCCCCGCCGATGAAATCCCCGGTACGATGATCGTCTCGGACGAAGAACTGGAAGGACTGGAAATGGAACGCCAGCTAATCACCGGCATCGCTGCCGACAAGAACGAAGCCAAGATTATCCTGACCCGCGTGCCCGATCGGCCCGGCGCGGTGGCGACGATCTTCGGGCCATTGGCAGCGGCCAGCATCAACGTCGACATGATCATCCAGAATGTGGGGCGCGACAAAGGCGAGACCGACGTGACCTTTACCGTCCCGGGAGCGGACCTGCTGCGCGCGCAGACCCTGCTGGAAGCGCAGAAGGAAGCCATCGGCTTTAACCGCATCATCACCGACGGCAAGGTCGCCAAGATCTCGGTCGTCGGGGTGGGGATGCGCAGCCACGCCGGTGTTGCGGCGATGATGTTCCGCAGCTTGGCCGACCGCGGGATCAACATCCAGGCGATCAGCACTAGCGAAATCAAAATCTCCGTGCTGATCGACGAGGATGAGACCGAGCTGGCGGTACGGGTGCTGCATTCGGCCTATGAGCTGGACGCCGAGGATGCGGCAACCTGAGCGTCTATTTTGCTCGTCTGATCCCGTAATCGATCCTGATCCGCACCCATTCACCGTATTTGGTCAAGCCGCCAAGCCGCGGCGGGCGCACGCGAAACTGCCACGCTGCGGCCAGCACCGCGCGCTGGATTTGCGATCCATTGGGATATTCGTCGAGCCCGACGCAATCTTCGACCCGGAATTCGGGCACGGTGCGGCAAGCGATCAGTGCCCAACCGGGACCATCGGCAGTTGACAGATAACCGCTGAGTTCGCTGTCATAAGGCTCTCGGTACCACGCCGCTGCATAGAGTGGCGCGCCGTTCGGGGCCGATCCCACGCGTCTGCTGTCGCCGGGTGAACCAGTATCGGTCGGTCCCATTTTGGGCCGGGCAGCGGCAGCTTGCTTCGGAAAACGCGAGAGGTCGAACTGGGCCATGTCGGCTGTTGTGACCGGTATGATCGCCGGCGGTGGCGTAGTGGGCGGGGTAACGGGTGTGGGCGGCGCTGGCTGATCGGGAACCGGGCGCGGTGGCTGCGGGCTTTGTACCGATGGCGCTGCCTTGGGTTTGGCGCGATCCGGAGCCGACTCGGCGTCCGGTTCAAGGGTGACGCTGACCAGCGCGGTTCCGGGCTTCTTCGGCTGTTCGGCGAAATTGAGCGAGAGCAGCGCCAGAATCAACAGCGCCTCGGCCAGCAAAGCCAGCACCGCGCCGATCAGCCGCTCACCCGCCTTGGCGCGCAACCGTTCGGTATCCAGGTCGGCAAGGGCGCGGAATGGGTTGAACACGGGGCCTCGGTAGCTGCGACAGATCGCCGGACGGCGCTGATCCATCAAGCGCCGCCGTCCTTGGCGCGAGACCGCGCGGCGAACAAGCGCAAACCGCAGCATCTTGACGTCCCCGCGTTGACCGCCAATGATGTGAGCGCAATGACAGACATTCCCAGCCTCGATCCGTTTGGCCTTGCGCGCAGCTGGATGTCGCAGTGGGAAAAGCTCGTCAACGAGCACGGCACCGAGCTGCTCGCCAAGCCCGAAGCGGCGCGGGCAATGCAGGCGATGAGCGGCGCGGCGGTGCAGTTCCAAGCCGCCAGCACCGAGGCCAGCGCCAAACTGCTCGCCGCCGCCAACCTCCCCAGTCGGACCGATTTCGAAGCCCTGGGCGCGCGACTGGGCGCGATTGAGGCCGCGCTGGCGAGAATCGAACAAAGCCTGCGCGCGGTTGCACCCGATAGCACCCGGGCCCGCCCGCCCGTGGCGCGCACCCGCAAGCCCCCTGCCCCCAACGGCGACGACTGATGGCCACGGCCTTTCTCGATGCGGCGCAGAGTTCGGTCGAGCGGGCGATTCAGCGCAATCTCAAGGGGCTGGGTTACATGGCCTCTGCGGCCCCGGTGTTGGGCGCTAGTCCCAAGGACGTGGTGCTCAGCCGTGGCCCGCTGCGGCTGTATCACTACCATCAGCTGACCGACGAGGTCTACCGCGTGCCGGTGCTGCTGGTCATGGCCACCACCAACCGCGGCTACATTTTCGACATGGTGCCGGGGCAAAGCCTGGTCGAGTTTCTGCTTTTGCGGGGTTACGACGTGTTTATGGCAGACTGGGAGGCTCCTCGCGCCGAAGATCGCGCGCTGGGAATGAAGGACTATGTCGAGGACTTCGTCGGCGGGTCGATCGCCGAGGTCGGACGGATCACCGGCGAAAGCGATATTTCGCTGGTCGGCTATTGCATGGGCGGGGTGCTGTCGGTGCTGTGGTCGGGGCTCAACCATGCAGCGGGGCCAAAGAACCTCGCAGTGTTCACCACCCCGGTTGATTTCCATCAGATGACGCTGTTTCAGGCGTGGTCAGACCAGCGCTATTTCGATGTTGACCGGCTGGTCGATACGCTGGGCATGGCCCCCGCCGAAATGCTGGCGACCGCGTTCGACATGCTGCGCCCGGCGGGGCGCGCAGCGGCCAATTTCCAGCTGCTCGACAACCTGTGGAACGACGATTTCGTCAAATCGCACCGCATGTTCGATCGCTGGAGCAACGATATGCTGCCGCTCGCCGGCGAATATTTCCGCGAAACCACCAAGCAATTGGTGTGGGACAACCGTCTGTTCGAAGGGACCATGAAAGTGGGCGGGCGGGCGGTCGAGCTGGACAAGATCACCGCGCCATTCCTGCACGTCACTGCCGAGCACGATCACATTGTCACCACCGGTGCTTCGGCCCCGCTGCTGGGCCTCATCGGATCCGACGACAAGGAGCAGGTGGTACTCAAGGGAGGCCACGTCAGCCTGATCGCCGGGCCCAATGCGGTCAAACGGATGTGGCCGAAACTCGATGCTTGGCTAAGGGAAAAGAGTGTTTGAGCATGACCATTAACAGTGCCGAAATCGCCATCCGTGCACCCGATCGAATGGACGCAGCGGTGCTGGCCCAGTTTGCAGCGACCATGCCGCCGCACGATCTGCTGTTTTTGGCACGCGATATACGCGAACCCAAGGTGCTCGAAGCCTGGCTCGCCGCGCAAGAGCAAGGCCAGATTGCCAGCCTGGTCGCGCTGGCCGGCGGCGAAGTGGTTGCCACCATCGCCGCCGTGTCTGACCGCTTCAGCTGGTCGCCGCATGTGTGGGACATCCGCCTGCTGGTCGCCCCTGAATGGCGCGGACAGGGGTTGGGGCGCAGGCTGCTCGATCAGATCGTCACCGCTGCAATCGGCGCAGGCGCGACCAAATTGACCGCGCGGATGACCCCTGATCAGGCGGGCGCGATCACGCTGTTCGAGGAATGCGGCTTCCGCGCCGAGGCGATGCTGCAGGGTCAGCTCCGCGCGCCTGACGGAGCGCTCCACGATCTGGCCGTGCTGGCGCTCGATCCGGCGCGCGCCGCAGCACGCCGCGAGGCGTTCGGAGACTAGGCTGGTCTGCCCGCCTGCACCGCCCTATAGGCCCGGACTTGGACCAGACAGGGGAACTCTCACGTGCATGACAAGACCCGGGC
>JAYTIS010000409.1:0-6679 GCA_043731725.1 Novosphingobium sp. | reverse complement strand
CAGCGCGATCGCCGCGGTCATCGCCACCAGCCCCCAGCGCATGGCATTCGAATGCGCGGTGAAGATGCCCAGCGACACGCCAAAGTTGTTGGTTCGGGTCAAGTTGAAGATCGGATTGATGATGATCTGATCGCCAACTTCGCGCAAAGCGAGCGGCCCGGTCACCCACCACTTCATCGCCTGATCGGCGATCAAGACCAGTGCGGCCAAGCCCAGGCCCAGCAGGCGGTTGCGCGAGAGCGTTGTCATGCGCCGCCGTCCATGCCGCGGACCACCTGATCGCAACGTGAACAAAGCGCGCCGTCTTGGGTGACCTCGGGCAGATGCCGCCAGCAACGGCCGCATTTGTGATGGGTGGTTTTGTGTGCGACCGCGCCAAACGCTTTGTCTGAACTCCAAGCTACCTCTCTAGTGTCGAAAGGATTTCCTTGGGTTACATTGACGGTTCCACTGATGAAGAGTTCGGAGATTTTTTCACCATCGTCGTCGATGATCGACAAGATTTGCGACTGGTTCAGCTTAGTGGTTGGAACCAGTGTAATTGCTGCCTCTAGCGACGAACCAATGATCTTCTCTTTTCGCGCATTTTCGGCAGCCACAAAGACGACCGAACGAACCTCACGTAGTCTCGCCCACTTCTCAACCAACTCGTCACCCCGGCGAAGTCCGGGGCCCAGCCCTGCTGCCGGGAACTCCGCCTCGCGTCGATTGTCTGGTTGGTCTGGGTCCCGGCCTTCGCCGGGATGACGGGTGGTGGGATGCATGAGGAGCATCTCGGGCCACTCGAGCAAATGCACCGACCCGGCCTCGGGATACCGCGTCCCCCACACCTCTTCCGCAGTGAACACCAGCACCGGTGCGGCGTAGCGCACAAGCGCATGGAACAGCGTATCGAGCACCGTGCGGTAGGCCATCCGCTTCGGGTCATCCGCCGCGTCGCAGTAGAGCGAATCCTTGCGGATATCGAAGAAGAACGCGCTCAGGTCCTCGTTGCAGAAGTCGGTCAATGCGCGCACGTAGGTGTTGAAATCGAAGTCTTTGACCGCCTGCTTCAGTGTGGCATCGAGCTTGGCCAGTAAGGCCAGCATATAGCGTTCCAGCTCGGGCATGGCGGACTCATCGACCCGCTCGGCCTCGCTGAAACCCTCCAGCGCGCCCAGCAGATACCGGAACGTGTTGCGCAGTTTGCGGTACTGGTCCGACACGCCTTTGAGGATCTCATCGCCGATCCGGTGATCTTCGGTGAAATCGACCGACAGCGCCCACAGCCGGATGATATCGGCGCCGTAGACCTCCATCACCTTCAGCGGATCGGTGGTGTTGCCGAGCGACTTGGACATTTTCAGGCCCTTGGCATCCATCGTGAAGCCGTGCGTCAGCACCGCTTTGTAAGGCGCCCGCCCGCGGGTGGCGCTGCTTTCCAACAGGCTCGACTGGAACCAGCCGCGATGCTGATCGCTGCCTTCGAGATACAGGTCAGCCAGCGGGCCAACATATCCTTCGGGCCGAGCTAGGTCCGGCCAACGCCCGCTTTCGAGCACATAGGCGTGGGTGCAACCCGAATCGAACCACACATCGAGAATGTCGGTGACGCGCTCGTAATCCGCGGCCTGGTAGGTGCTACCAAGGTATTCCTGCGCGCGCTCATCGCTCCACGCATCGACTCCGTCGGCCTTGACCGCCGCCACAATCCGCGCGTTGATCGCCGGATCGTCGAGATACTGATTGGTGCCCTTCTTGACGAACAAGGTGATCGGCACGCCCCAGGCACGCTGCCGGCTGAGCACCCAATCGGGGCGGCCTTCGACCATACTGCCCAACCGGTTGCGGCCCTTTTCGGGCACGAACCGCGTTTCGGCGATGGCCTGCACGGCAATCTGGCGCAGCGTGGCATGATCGTGCGCCACCGCGCCGCCCTCATTCTCCCAGCCCTTTTCAGCGCGGGTCTTGGCGTGCGGCAGCGTGACTGGCCTATCCATCGGCACGAACCACTGCGGGGTGCAGCGATAGATCACCTTGGCTTTCGAGCGCCACGAATGCGGGTAAGAATGCTTGTAATCGGCTGAGGCGGCGAGCAAGCCCCCGCTTGCGCGTAAGTCTTCGCAAATCGGACCATCTGGCGCGTTGAACTTGGCGTTGATGACGCTGCCTTGTCCGCCCAGCCAGCCCCAGTCGGCGCGGTACTTGCCGTCACCTTCGACCGCGAACACCGGGTCGATCCCATTGGCCTTGCACAGGTCGAAATCGTCCTCACCGTGATCGGGCGACATATGGACGAGGCCGGTGCCGGCCTCGGTGGTGACAAAGTCGCCCGGCAGGAACGGACGCGGTTTGGCAAAGAACCCGCCGAGGTGGTGCATCGGGTGCTGGGCGATGGTTCCGGCGAGTTCGGAGCCTTTGAAAGTTTTTGAAGCGCGACCTATTAGTGATTGCAGCGAACAAGCCCACCGCTTTTCGAGCTCCGGGATTAGGCTCACAGCTACTAACACGGACTTGTCAGAAAATTCGGGATGAGGTTGACCAGCCAGCCCACTGATCTGTGTCAGGCTATACTCAATCTCCGGTCCATAAGCCAACGCCTGGTTGACCGGGATCGTCCACGGCGTTGTCGTCCAGATCACCGCGTACGCGCCGACCAGTTCGGGGATCGGCGATTCTACAATCTCAAAAGCCATGTCGATTTGATTCGAGACGATGTCCTCGTACTCAACCTCGGCCTCGGCCAAGGCGGTCTTCTCCACAGGCGACCACATCACCGGCTTGGCCCCGCGGTACAATTGCCCGCTTTCGGCAAACTTCATTAGCTCGGCGACGATGGTGCCTTCGGCTTCGCTGTCCATTGTCAGGTACGGATGATCCCAATCGCCCAGAATGCCCAGCCGCTTCAATTGCTCGCGTTGTTTGTCCACCCAGCCTTGCGCATAGGCGCGGCATTCGGCGCGGAATTCGATCGGGTCGACCTGATCCTTGTCGAGCTTTTTCTTGCGGTATTGCTCTTCGACCTTCCACTCGATCGGCAGCCCGTGGCAATCCCAGCCGGGCACATAGGGCGCGTCGTAGCCCGCCAGATTGTGCGTGCGGCAGACCATGTCCTTGAGGATATGGTTGAGCGCGTGACCGATGTGCATATCGCCGTTGGCGTACGGCGGGCCATCGTGAAGGATGAACTTTTCGCGGCCCACGCGGGCCTCGCGCAATTGCCGGTACAGATCGCCGTCCAGCCAGCGCGCCAGAATCCCAGGCTCCTTGGCCGGAAGCCCGGCCTTCATCGGGAACTCGGTCTTCGGCAGGAAGACGGTGTCTCGGTAATCTGTCGGTTCTTGGCGCGGTGCTTCAGTCATATCGCGCGCGCCTTAGCGGGGGGCGGGCCAATGCGCAATTTTTGGTTCGCGCAAAGGCGCAAAGGCGCAAAGCGGCCGCGCTTGTGGCGCAGCCACGCAAAACCAAAGGCTAACGACCAATGGCAAAGCTGAAGGAAACAAAGCCTGCGGCGCTCGGCGCATCAACTTTGCGCCTTTGCGCGAACCAGTCTTATTCTCTAGCCTTACGCCGCGCCTCTAGACCCGCCGCAGTCTCGGCTTCTTCGCGGGCGTTGCGGTGATTGGCGGCGGGGTGGAGCGCGGGGCCGATAACCCAAATGTCGTCAACCCACACGGTGCCGGTAAAAGTTGAGGGGATCTGGCCCAGCTGTTCGGGCAGGTCGAGGCCCACGGGCACCTGGCCCGAACCATAGGGCCCGGTCAGGATGACATGCCCGCCGACCGCCGCCATCCGCGCCTGCAATTTGTGGGGCCAGCCCGCGAAGGCCCATTGGTAGTTGAGCGGCACTGCAATCGTTCCGCCTTTGCACACTGCCGGAGTCACCGCGAACCAGCCGCTCAGCAGGTAAGCCTTGGTGCATGCTTTGATCCCCGCCTCGCTATAGGCCCAGGCTCCGGGGAAGGCCGTTCGGATCGCGGCCAGCTCGCTTTCGGGCGCCGAAAAAGCATCGCCGATTTTCACCACATCCCGCCCCGCTGCCTTAAGCGCGGCGATCAGCAGTTCGGCTTCGTGCGGGTCTTTACCCTTGAGATTGTAGAGCAGTGGCACTGTCGGCACGGCGATCAGCGCCTCTTCGAGCGAAGGGATATAGCCTACCTTGCCGCGCAGCGGGAAGGACTTGCCGCCATCCGCAGTATAGCCATAGCCCGCGTCGAGCGCCTTCAATTGTGCCAGCGTGGCGCTGCGCACTTCGCCGGTGCCATTGGTCCGGCAATTCAGCGCATGGTCGTGGACCAGCGCGATCCGGCCATCGGCGGTCGGCGCGATGTCGACCTCGATCATGTAGGCGCCCAGCCCATCGGCCATCAGCAACCCGGGCACGGTGTTTTCCAGATAATCGTGCACCGGCACCTCGATCCGCGTGGCGGTGCAATCTTCGCCCCTAAGGGCTCTATGGTTGAACTGTTGCATGGTGCCGCGGTGCGCCAACAGCCTGGCATAACCGGTGGGCGCGGCGGCCAGCCAACTGGCGTTGATCACCGTCATCACCAGAAATGCGATCGCCAGGATCAGGGCGATCCGCTTGACCCATTTCAGCATAGCAGCAGGTTCCGGGCCTGATCGCAATCGCGTGCCATCTGCGCGCTGAGTTCGTCAAGCGAATCGAATTTGGCTTCGTCGCGCAAGTGGTGGTGCAGCGCGACCTCGATTTCCTGCCCGTAGAGCTCGCCGGTGTAGTCAAACAGGTAGGTCTCGAGCAATTCGACAGGCGGATCGAACGTCGGACGAATACCCAGGTTAGCCGCGCCCGGCATGATCCGCCCATCGGGCAGCCGCGCAGTCACTGCGTAAATTCCGTAGCGCGGGCGCAAATAGCTGCCCAGCTCGAGGTTGGCGGTGGGATAGCCGATGGTCCGCCCCAGCTTGGCGCCGTGCTGGACCGTTCCCCGAATCGCGAACGGGCGGGTCAACAGTTCGGCTGCGCTCTGGCAGTCGCCGGCCTTAAGCGCATCGCGGATTCGGCTGGAAGAGACGACCTCGCCGTGCTCGGCGACCGGGCCCACGGCGCGCGCAGCCATGCCGGCCTGCGCCGCCAGCTGGGCCAACACATCGACATTGCCGGTGCGGCCCTGGCCGAAGGTGAAATCCTCGCCGGTGACTACCCCGGCGGCGCCAAGCTGGCGCGCGAGCAGGTCGCCGACGAATCGTTCGGCGCTGGTTTGCGCCAGCGTCCGGTCGAAATGGAATACCAGCATCGCCTGGGCACCAGCCGCAGCAAACAGATCCTGCCGCTGGTCGAGCGTGGTCAGCCGGAATGGAGGTGCATTGGGCGCGAAATAGCGCACGGGATGCGGATCGAAGGTGGCAATGATGCCGGGGCGGCCCTCTGCTCGGGCCCAGTCGAGCGCCGCTCCTGCGACCGCCTGATGACCCCGGTGGAAACCATCGAAATTGCCCAGTGCGATCACCGCCCCGCGAAATTCGGGCGGCATCGCGTCGCGTGCATCAAGCCTCACGATTGTCATCAGCCGACCTGCCGCTCTGCCTGCCATTGGGCTAAAGGGAGGAGCCCGGCACGGATCACCCGCAGTGCGTTGCCGCCCATCACCGCGCGGATTTCTTGCGGGGTAAAGCCCTCGTCCATTAGCGCTTGGGTGACCTGCGCCAGCTGCGAAGTATCGAACCGGACGGTGGTGGCGCCGTCGTAATCGCTGCCCAGCGCGACATAATCGACCCCGACCAGATCGCGGACATATTTGATCGCGCGTGCCACTGCGCGCGGCGAGGTATCGCAGACCGCCGCGTCCCAATAGCCGATCCCGATCACCCCGCCGGTGCGCGCCACGCCTCTGATCTCGTCGTCGGTCAAGTTACGATTGACCTTGCACGTGGCTTGCACTCCGCCGTGGCTCGAGACCACTGGGCGCCGAGCAATGGCCAGCAATTCAGCCACGCACTGGTGGCTGCAGTGTGCGATATCGACGATCATCCCCTTGGCTTCCATCTTGCCCACGATCTGCCGGCCAAACGCGGTGAGCCCGCCCTTGCGCTCGCCGTGCATCGACCCGGCGAGGTCGTTATCAAAGAAGTGCGTCAGCCCGGCCATGCGAAAACCTGCCGCATAAAGCTTGTCCAGATTGGCGGCCTTGCCCTCCAGATCGTGCAGCCCCTCGATTGAGAGCATCGCGCCGACCGGCCCGCCCGCCGAGGCATGCTTGCCGAGCAGCCGATCGAGCGAGAATGGGTCAGTCACTTTGAGCAGTTGGCCCCGCGCCAGCCACACCGAATGGTCGAGCTTGGCCGCGTGGTACAGCGAGCGTTCGAGCAATGAGGTCCAGGTTGCGCGCGGCTGGCGCTGCGCGATCATCAATGCGGGCAGCTGATCCGAATCCGCTGGATTGCTGTCATAGTTCAGCCCCCACGGGGTCTTTGTCGGCGAGGAGAACACTTGCAACGTCACGTTCCCGGCGACCAGCCGAGGCAGGTCTTCGTGGCCGCGACCGGCCACCTCGGTCAGCTCGCGGCCCCACAACAGCGTATCGGAATGAAGGTCGACAATGTGCAGGCTGCGGTGCAGTGCGGCGGCTTCAGGCGAAACCGTGATCAGCGGCTGGCCATCGACCTGGTTCATATGCCCTTCGACCCAGCCCGGCAGCGGCCCAAAAAAAGTCAGCACAGCGGCGACCAACACTACCAG
>JAYTIS010000408.1:0-1540 GCA_043731725.1 Novosphingobium sp. | reverse complement strand
GATCAAGGGTGAGCCAATACTTGTCGTCGTAGCGATTGCAGATGTCCTCCACGGCATCCTTGATCTGCTGCAGTTCCGGTGTCATGCGCAATGCCATTTCTTCTCGCTCCTACGTAGATGTTGCGTTGTTCATCATGCGGCGCCCGATTGGTTTTCTGCGTGACATTGCGCCAACTTGTCGCGCGCCGCCAGCGCCGCAGGCACCGGCACTGGCATGTCGAGCAGTATCTGGCCGAAGGTTTTGCCCTGCGGATCGATCCGTAGCGATGTCAGACCGCCGCCGCCCAGCGCATTGCGCAGCTCAAAGATGAAAGCATGCGTGCCCGGCACGTCATGGCGAACGACATCGCCGCGCAGGAAGTGCCGGAACCGCTCGGCCACCGCTGCAGCGGAAACGGCGTGGGCGATATAGGGCAGGTATTCCGGTTTGCGCGCCAGCACCGCGATCAGCCCGTCGTCGCCCTTGTCGCCGCTGCGCGCATGGGCGATCGCCACTAGCGGCACGGTGACACTGTCTTTGCCGGGATCGGAATCCGTGATTGGCGTTAGCGCAGCAGCCTTGATTTCCGGCGCGGGAGACGGGATGGGTCTGAAAAAAATCTCGCGGTCATCAAGCGCAACCCGCACCGGCACATCGCTCTTGGGAATCAGCACGCTGCTTCCGGCAATCACTGGCGTGACCGTCGGCCGGCCCGCATAAAAGCCGGTGATGCCCGGCGCCATGCCGATCGAGGCGGGAGCGATCTCCTTGGTGAACAACTCTAGCGCGTTCTTGTTGGTGTGCTTGACCCCGATCTTCACCATCACCTCGCGCGTGGCACCGACGCGACCGTGCGCGCCGTAGATGGATTCCGATCCCAACACTTCGATGCTGACTTCATCGAAGTCGGCAATATTGGTCTCGTGAAAAAGCCGGCGGCATTTGGCCACGATGGCCTCCGCGGTCTTGCGCGCCTTGGCGGTGGCATCAATGCCGCCGATCATGAACACGGCGGTCGAGCGATAGCCGCCTGCGCAGGTGACGGTCGTCTTGTAAACGCCGGTCGGTGGCCGTCCGCGCACGCCCTGCACCAGCACGCGGTCGGCGCCGGCTTGTGTCAGGGTCACGCTGCGCAGGTCCACGATGACGTCGGGCAACAGATAGCTGGCCGGATCGTCAATCTCGTACAGCAGTTGTTCGCCGACCGTTTGCGGCGACACCAGGCCGCCGGTACCTTCGGGCTTGGTAACGACGAAGGTGCCATCGGCGCTGCAATCGGCGATCGGATAGCCGATATTGTCCCAGCCGGAAATGGTGTCCCAGTCGGTGAAATTGCCGCCGGTCATCTGCGGCCCGCACTCGATCAGGTGGCCGCACAGGCTGCCTGCGGCGAGCAGATCGAAGTCGTCAGCCTTCCAGTCAAACTCATGCATCAGCGGGCCCAGCACCAGTGCGCTGTCAACCGAACGGCCGGTGATCACCACTTCGGCGCCGGCAGCCAGCGCGTCGGCGATCGGTGTCGCACCGAGATACGCGTTCATGCTGAGCAATTTGTCGGCC
>JAYTIS010000407.1:0-5809 GCA_043731725.1 Novosphingobium sp. | reverse complement strand
CTACAGCCGCATCGCTTGAGGCAATCAGTGCCTGGAGCAGCGGTGGCAGCACCGGATCGAGCGCCAGCCGCGCCTGCATGCGCCCGGTCAGCTGCCATTCCAGCGCCAATGCGTGGACATGGGCCAGGAACCCGCCATGGCCAACTAGGCTGCCGACCATCACACCCACTCGTTCGGCGGCGTGATCGCGTTGTTCGGGCTCACCTCCAGCGATTGCCATTTCGGTCAAGAGCTGGCGCGCAATGTCAGCCATCATGCCGCGCACCCGGGCGATGATTTCATCGCTGAAGACCGAATGTTCGTCGTTGGCGAGCAAGTGCCGCAAGATCGGTGCGATCGTGCCGATCAATGCATCTCCACGCGCCAATTCATCGCGCATGGCGAGTTCGACGTTTTCGACCGGATGTATCTGGGCACTATTCTGATTCATGCCCTGTGCCATAGCCCTGCTTGGTTAAGGTCGCGTTAGTCGAGTTTTGGTGGACAGCACTGCCAAAGCGGCGATTGCCGCAACCACTGCCCCGCCGTGGGCGGCCTCGCTGCCAACCCGTCCTAACAAAGCGCCGAGCAGTGCCACCGACAGCATGCTGCGATCAGTTAACCAAGCGCCCCAACGGCCATCGTGAATAGCCGCCACGATCCGCAGTTGTGCGACCAGCATGAACGGCGGGAACATCCGGTCGAGCCACGAATACCCAAGCTCGGGCCCTGCCCCCCAGCCCATCAGCAAAACGATCACAATGTCTATTGCCCAGCCATAGGCGGCCAGACTGTCAATACCGCGCGGCCGCGGCGCGGCATCGTGTTCGATCCGGGCCAACAAAGCCGCACTTTCACGCAGCACCCAGCCCAATGCAATCAACCCCAGCCCCAGCACGGGTAATCCGAACCAGCCCGCCCCCAAAGCGAGCAAGGCCAGCACCACCGCCGCGCTCACTAACGCGCGCGCGCCGGTACCGGCGTGCAACAAGGTGGGGCCGAAACTGCGAACCGCCAGCAGTGCAAGCCCGCGCGCGGGACCCAGCGGCACTGTGTCGCGCGTTCGCTGGCGGATCCATAGCGGTTCGATTGTATGAGCTTCGGCATCGCTGCGCACCAGCGTCCAGAAAAGCCCGTCCTGCCCGGGCAAGGGGATCGGTCGTTGGCGGACACCAGCCTGCAGGGCGATGCGCTGGAGCGCCGAAAGCGGATCGCAGTCAGCCGGCAAAGTGGCAATCTGCTCAACCAATCGGCCGGGAATACGAATTGCGCCGGCCGCAGCGTGATTCAAATCAATCCGCTCGAACCCTGCGGCTAGGCCCTGCTCAATCGGCTGGACCAGCACCGTCTGCCCGGCTGACAACAAATCTACAGCTTCAGCGGTCGAACTGAACAGGCCATCGGCCAGCACAATCAGTTCGTCACTGGCTGTAATCAGTCCAAGCAGCGAACGTGGGCCGGGAATAATATGAAACTGCGCCCCCTGGGCTTCCGTCAGGTGCTGAAGTTGAACAATATCGGGGGTTAATGTCGGCGCAAGACACACAACCCGCTCGCATTCGAGCGCGAGTGCGATCCCCAACTGCTGGCGGGCCACAGTCAGACCGCCAACACGCAGAAAAGCGCGTGGAACCTGGCCTTCGGCTGATGGTTCGAGCAAAGATAACAAAGCGACCCGCAGCGATTTTCTCCGCATATTCGGGGTAAGGAGCAAGGCTTTTAGGGGAGGCAACAGAACGTGCCAAGCAGTTGCGCAGTGGCACTTCCGGCTATTCGCTCAAGCCGCTGAAAACTCGTCGAGAAACAGCTTGATCCGGCGCAACACGCTCGGATCGCCAGGGGCCCCATCGATCGCTTCTTCGGCCAGCAGCAGCAGCGGATCGGCATGAAAACTTGCAGCCACGCCTTTCAGCCGCAGCGCCGCCATGTGCCAGTTGCCATCGCAGCGCGAGCGACGCAGCAGATCGAGTTGACGGGCCACGCTATCGCTAAACGCTTGACGTAGTTCGCTAAACAGCACTGGATCTGCCCCCGCAGCCGCGGCAAGGGTCGCATCAAGGGCACCTGCTTCGTAAGCCATTGCTTGGCCGTAACAGACAGTGGTTAAACCGGGGTTTATCCAACGCGTATTCATGGTAAACAACGTGCCATGACCAGGGGAACAATCGCCGCCATCGAAATGCAACCGCCTTCGGGCGATCTCCCGGCCGAACCGGGTGCCGTTGCTGCCGAGCAGACCACCGCTGACGAGGACTGGTGGGAAGAGCCTGCTCCGCGTCCGCCACGGCGTTGGGGCGCATTGATTGCCGTAACCCTCGCCATCTCCGCTGTGATCGGTTGGACCGCGCTTTATGCTTTCGCCAATTTGAACGCGATGCGCGCGGGCGGCAGCTTGGTGCAGTGGACCGGCTGGTTGCGCGATTGGGCAGTCCCGGTGGTCCTGATCGCCGTGCTGTGGCTGCTGACAATGCGCAACAGCCGCCGCGAAGCAGTGCGCTTTGGCGAGACCGCGCGACTGCTCAGCGATGAAGCGAGCAAGCTTGAAGCCCGGCTAACCACGGTCAACCGAGAACTGAGTCTGGCCCGCGAATTCATCGCCGCACAATCGCGGGATATCGATTCGCTGGGCCGCGTGGCGACCGAACGGCTGTCACAGCATGCCGAACGGCTGGTCAACCTGATCCAGGATAACGGCACGCGGATCGACGCGATCGGCGATGTCAGCAGCGCTGCGCTGGAAAATATGGAGAAGCTGCGCAACCAGCTTCCGGTGATCGCGAGCTCGGCCAAGGACGTGACCAACAATCTTGGCACCGCCGGACGCACTGCTCAGGCCCAACTCGACGATCTGATCAACGGGTTCAAGAAACTCAATGAATTCGGTCAGGCGAGCGAGCGGCAGGTGTTGATCCTACGCGGCTTGGTCGAAGAAACGATTTCGGAATTTACCCGCCAGACTGACCAACTGGGATCGATTGCGCAGCAGCGCTTCGCTGCGTTGAATGAAAGCAGTGAAGAATTTCGGACCAGACTTGATGCGCAAGAGGTCGAAGCTCTGGCCGCGATCCGCAGCCGCGCCGCGGCGCTGGACGATGAACTTGCCGGAGTGCGCAGTTCGCTCGATCTGCAAGAGGCCGAAAGCCTGACCTCGTTGCGTGCTCGCTTGGCGGCGGTACGCGATGAAAGCTCTGCCTTGGTGCGTTCGCTGCGTGAAGGCGAAAGTGGCGCGCTGGAAGCTTGGAAATCCGCAATTTCGACTTTGGAAGCCGATCTGCGCAGCGCGATCGAGCAAGTTGGCGAAATTGACCGCAAAGCGATGGAATCGGCGCGTGCGCGGCTTGCAGAACTAACCGAAGAAGCTGCTCAGGTCGATGAGCGGCTAGCTGAACGTGACCGGCGGTTTAGCCATGAGCTCGATCAACGGCGCAGCGATTTTGATGTGAAGCATGAACAGTTTGTCTCCCAACTTACCAGACAAATGTCCGCCTTGGATGAAGCTGCGGTCAGCCAGCGCAGCGTTCAAGAAACCCATCTCACAGCGCTGCAAGCGCGCAATGGTGAGATTGGCGAACAGCTTGCTGCTTTCTCGGATCAGATCGCGGCGCTCGCAGCACAAGGTGGCGATGTCGAAGGCAGACTCAGCGCTAATGTGGCCGAAATTTCTCAGCGTTTGAGTGCCAGCAGCGCAGCGATATCCAGTACCGACAGCGCAGTGGCAGTGCTGACCGACAATGCGGTCCGACTGCTCGAACTCATTCAAGCGAGCGTCCAGCACACCAGCGAAAACCTGCCAGCAGCGATCAATACCAGCGAAGGGCGATTGAGCAAAATCGAAGAACGGGTGCGCGCGGTCTATCTGCTGTCCGGTGAAGCGGCCTCACGCGGGGAAACCTTGCTGGCACACACCGGGCGCAGCCGTGAAGCTCTGGCAGGCACGGTCGAACAGATCGCTGCGTTGCATGGCCAGATTACCCAGAGCCATTCGCAGCACGGCGCCAGCCTGGCCGATTTGCAGCAAGCGCTGGAGTCTATCCGTGCCGAATCCATGTCCTTGGCTGAGCTGGCGCAGGGCAATCTGACCCAATCGATCGAACTGTTGAGCGGTTCTGCGCGCGATGCAGTGTCGGGCATCGAGGCGATGAGCGCGCAAGCGATTACCACACTGGCGGCGCGGATCGGCGAGGAAAGCGGCGCGGCGATCGACTCAGCGCTGCGCGAACGCGCGGCGCGGATTGCCGGGCAGCTTGAAGAAGCCTCGGCCAAGGCGGCCAGCGCCAGCCGCGACGCAGCGGTGCAATTGCGCGATCAGTTGGCGAAAGTCGACGAACTGGCTGGCAATCTCGAACGGCGGGTGGCGCACGCCCGTACCCGCGCCGAGGAACAAGTCGATCACGATTTTGCGCGGCGCGTGGCGTTGATCACCGAAAGCCTGAATTCCAACGCAATCGACATCGCCCGCGCGCTGGATAGTGACGTGACTGACACCGCTTGGGCCGCCTACCTCAAAGGTGACCGGGGGATCTTCACGCGCCGCGCGGTGCGCCTGCTCGATGCACCAGAGGCCAAGGCGGTGGCGCAGCTTTACGAAGCTGACCGCGATTTCCGCGATCACGTCAGCCGCTACATTCACGATTTCGAAGCGATGCTGCGTCAATTGCTGTCAACCCGCGACGGTCATGCGCTGGGGGTGACCTTACTGTCTTCAGATATGGGTAAACTCTACGTCGCGCTGGCGCAAGCGATCGAACGGCTGCGCAATTAAGCTGGTTTGGCGGCGAACCACTGGGTCAAGTCAATGCTGTCAACAGTCACCCACCCATGGACATAGTTCGCATAATACAGTCCGAACATCAGCAGTGACAGCGCCGTTGCACGCAGCGCCACCCGCTTGGGCGCGAAGTTGACCGGAGCGCTGCTGACTTGGCCGGGCACCAGTTCGGCGTTGTCATCATCGTGAGTGCGCAGTCCGAACGGCATGACTAGGAACGCGGCCAGTACCCAGAACAACACATAGATGGCCAAGGCCGCAGTCCAGCGCACGTTTAGCCCTCGCCCATAATCACGCGCACTTGCGGCTTCTTGCCGCACCAGCGCTGCGCTGCGCGGCGCGCGGCGAGGCGTGCGGCTTCGAGCACGACCTCGCGATCTTGGCGCTGCGCACCCTTGAGCTTGGCCAGAGCAGCGGCAACGTCCTGTTGCGCTTCGGCCACGAAATCATCGTGATCCTCCTCGAGCGGCAGCCCAAGCGATTCAATCTGCACACTGCCCTTCCCGCCCAGCACAACGATAACCAGACCGTTTTGCGCCAGCCGACGGCGCATGACGATCGCCTCGCCATTAGCCGGTGAGATGATATCGCCATCCAGGATCAACCGCCCGTTGCGCACTTCTGCGATCTTGCCGGGTTTGCCGGGCGCGAGCCGCACCAAATCGCCGTTGCCCTGCACCACCGCCGAACGGATCCCGCACGACTTCCCTAGCCGGGCCTGCTCCTTCATGTGCCGCATCTCGCCGTGCACCGGGAGCAGAATTTCAGGTCGGATCCAGCTGTACAGCGCTTCCAGCTCTGGCCGACCGGGATGACCCGAAACGTGGATCTCGCTCTGCCGGTCAGTCACAATCGTGATATCGCGTGCAGCCAGACGGTTCTGGATTCGCCCGATCGCCACTTCATTGCCGGGAATCTGGCGGCTCGAGAACAGCACCACATCACCCGCCGCCAGCGCGATCTGATGGTTTTCTTCGGCGACCCGTGACAGCGCCGCGCGCGGTTCGCCTTGACCGCCGGTGGCCAGGATCAACACTTCACCGCGCGGCAAAGCCATGGCCG
>JAYTIS010000406.1:0-3805 GCA_043731725.1 Novosphingobium sp. | reverse complement strand
GTGCAGCCGAAGAATTGTTGAGCGCAGTCGGGATTGCCCTTCTGGTCGGATCGGCTTGGGGCCAAGGTCGCCGCGATGCCCGGGCGATTACTTGGCTGGCGGTGCTGACGCTGTTTGCTGCAGCAGTTCTGACATTCCCGGCGCTGTGGCACGGCACTCGAGGTGAGGCTGCACTGGCGTTTGGCGGACTGTTGTCGGGCGATGCGTTTGCGGCCTATGCCAAATTGCTGATCTATGCCGCGGCGGGCGCTTCGCTGCTGATCGCGCCGGCGTTCTTCGAAAAACACCGCGCCATGCGCAGCGAATACCCGGTTTTGGTGTTGTTCGCAGTGCTGGGCATGGGGATCATGGTTTCAGCGACCAACCTGCTTACGCTTTATGTCGGACTCGAGCTCAACTCGCTCTCAGCCTATGTATTGGCGGCGTTCCTAAAGACTGACGAGCGTTCGGCCGAGGCGGGGCTCAAATATTTTGTGCTGGGAGCGCTCGCCAGCGGCATTCTGCTGTTCGGGATGAGCCTGACCTATGGCTTCACCGGCACCATTGGCTTCGCCGGGATTACGGCCGCGCTGACCGGGCACGTGTCGATGGGGGCGCTGTTCGGGTTAACCTTCGTGCTGTCGGGGCTGGCCTTCAAGATCAGCGCAGTGCCGTTCCACATGTGGACACCCGACGTGTACGAAGGTGCGCCGACCCCGGTGACGACATTCTTCGCCTCGGCACCGAAAGTCGCGGCGCTTGGCCTGACCATGCGGGTCGCGCTTGAGGCATTTGGCAGTCAGGCTGCGGCCTGGCAGCAGATCGTGACCTTCGCCGCGCTGGCCTCGGTCGTTGTCGGCGCGCTCGGGGCAATCGGACAAAGCAACCTCAAACGGCTGCTCGCCTATTCGTCGATCAACAATGTTGGCTTTATGCTGGTTGGGTTGGCCAGCGCCACGCCGCAGGGCGCTGCGGGGATGCTGGTTTATCTGACGATCTATGTGCCGATGACCATTGGCGGATTTGTCGCCATTCTGATGCTCAAGGATGCCGAGGGCAACCAGCTGGAGCACATGTCCGACATCGCCGGGCTGTCGCGCACCCGGCCAATGTTGGCGCTGGGGCTGGGCTCGATCATGTTCTCTATGGCGGGCATCCCATTTTTCTTTGGGTTCTGGGGCAAGTTCGTGGTGTTCCAGTCGGCAGTCAATGCCGGGATGGTTCCGCTCGCCGCGCTGGCGGCCGCGGCCAGCGTGATCGGTGCCTATTATTACCTCAAAGTGCTCAAGGTGATGTATTTCGATGAGCCGGTCGGCCGCGTCACCGGGCGTAGCGATATGGTCCACGAATGGCTGCTGGCCACTTGCGCTATATTTGTCTCGCCGTTGGGCTACCTTCTTACCAAGTGCTTGACCGCACTGACCATGACCGCAGCGGGCGTGCTGTTTCCGCCGGTTTGATCCAGACCATCCCCAGCACCGGTTCGACCAACGCCGACCTCGCCGCGCGGCTCGCTGCGCACGAACGAGTATCGGAAGGCGCGTGGCTGGTTGCTGATCGGCAAACCGCAGGCAAAGGTCGGCAAGGCCGCACCTGGTTCGATGGTGCGGGCAATTTCATGGGCTCGACCGTGGTCTGGCCTGCACCCAGCGATCCCGCGCCGGGCACTTTGGCGTTGGTTGCGGGGCTGGCGGTGCTCGAAGCCGTGGCACCGCTGGTCCCGCCGCCACACCGACCGCAACTTAAATGGCCCAACGACGTGCTGATTGGCGCGGCCAAGCTGTGCGGCGTGCTGCTCGAGCGGGTAAATGATACTGTGGTAATTGGGTTCGGGGTCAATCTGGCTTCAGCGCCGGTGGTTGAGAGTCGCGATACCATCGCTTTGGCCCAATTCGGCCCAGCGCCAGACCGCGATACTTTTGCCGCTGTTTTGGCCCGGCAGTTCAACCTCGAACTCGAACGCTGGCGCAGCTTCGGGCTGGAGCCGCTGCTACGCCGTTGGCAAGCTGCGGCGCACCCGCCAGGCACTCTACTGCTGGTCGGCGAACCGGGTGAAACACCACTGACAGGTGAATTCGTCGGGCTTGCTGCCGATGGAGCCTTGCAACTGCGGCTCGCAGACGGCACGACGCGCACCGTCCATGCGGGCGATATCCATCTAGCTGAGGGAGCCGGGCATGCTGCTCGCAGTCGATAACGGCAACACCAATGTCAAATTCGCGCTGATCGATGGCGCGGGCGCGATCGTGCAGCGCTGGAGCATTGCCACCGATGTGCGGCGCACGGCCGATGAATACGCTGTGTGGCTTGACCAGCTGCTGCGCATGGAGGGCCATTCGCGCGATGATGTCAGCGCGGTGCTGATCGCCACGGTGGTGCCCCGCGCACTGCATAACCTACAAGTCCTAGCTAAGAAGTACTTTGCGGTCGAGGCGCTGATCGCCGGCCGGCCCCCGGTTGAATGGGGGATCGCGCTAAAGGTTGATGAGCCGCGCGCACTGGGTGCGGACCGTGCGGTCAATGCGATTGCGGCGCAGGAACTGGAAAGCGGTGACAAGATCGTGATCAGCTTTGGCACTGCGACCACGTTCGATCATATCGGCGCCGACGGGGCTTATCTGGGCGGCAGCATCGCCACCGGGGTCAGCCTGTCGCTCGATGCACTCTACGCCGCAGCAGCCATGCTGCCGCGCATCGCCATCGAACCACCGCCCACCGCCAGCGTCATCGGACGGGATACGGTTGGGCAGATGCAGATTGGGATTTACTGGGGCTATGTCAGCATGATCGAAGGAATGTTGGCGCGGATGAAGGCTGAGATCGGCCGCCCGGTCAAAGTGATCGCTACTGGCGGGCTGGCGCCGCTGTTCCAGCAGCATGCTGACTTGTTCGACCGGATCGACCCCGACCTGACGCTGCGCGGGATCGGGCGGCTTTATGCCAACAATTTCGGCGCGGCGGCATGACCAAGAATGCGAGCCACAAACCGGGTAAGGAGCTGCTGTTTTTGGCACTTGGCGGATCTGGTGAAATCGGCATGAACGTCAATCTCTACGGCTGCGACGGCAAATGGCTAATGGTCGATCTGGGGATGACTTTCGGTGCCAATGAATATCCTGGCACCGAACTGGTCTTCGCCGATCTCGACTTCATCGAAGAGCGCAAGGCCGACCTTCTAGGGATCGTGCTCACGCACGCCCACGAGGACCACATCGGCGCCGTACCCTATTTTGCGCAGGAACTGGGAGTGCCGCTCTATGCCACTCCGTTCACTGCCGCGCTTGTCACTGATAAGCTGGAAGAGGCCGGGATCGCCCGTGAAATAGAACTTAACGTGATCGATCATCTCGATGAATTTCAAATCGGGCCATTCGGGATCCGCTACGTGCCGCTGGCGCACTCAATTGCCGAGGGCAATGCGCTGGTGATCGAGACGCCCTATGGCCGCATTTTCCATACCGGCGATTGGAAGCTGGACGACGCGCCGCTGGTCGGCACCCCGGCGACCACCGCTGAGCTGACTGCAATCGGTGACGAGGGCGTCCTGGCGCTGGTTTGCGATTCGACAAATGTGTTCAATCCCGAAGCCTCGGGCTCCGAAGGCATGGTGCGCGAGGCGCTGCTGGAAGAGGTCGCACGCTATCAGGGCAAACGCGTGTTGGTGACCACCTTCGCTTCGAACGTGGCTCGGCTGCAAACCCTGGGCGAGGTGGCGCAGGCGACCAAGCGCCGACTGTGCGTGGCCGGACGTTCGCTGGACCGGATTATCCGCACCGCCAAGGCCTGTGGTTATCTGCGCAAATTCCCCGAGTTAGTCGATTTCGCT
>JAYTIS010000405.1:0-4017 GCA_043731725.1 Novosphingobium sp. | reverse complement strand
CCGGGCGGGGGAGCGGGCCGGTGTTGCAAAAGGACAGGCCGGATGGCCTGTCCGCACCCAAGATTACGCCAACCCGCGTTCCACAATCCTTTGCGTCGCATCGCCCAACTGGCTGCCGCCATCGATATCGAGGATCGTGCCGGTAATATATTTCGCCGCGTCCGAGCACAGGAACACCGCGCCTTCAGCAATTTCCTCGATATGCCCCCAGCGTTTGAGCGCGATGCGTTCGAAATGCTTGACCTTGGTCGCTGGATCGGGCGCGAGCCGCGCCATTCCTTCGGTGCCTTCGATCGGACCGGGCGAGATCCCATTGACCCGCACATCGCTGCCCCATTCGAGCGCGAGCACCCGCACCAGCTGATTGATCCCGGCCTTGGCCGCGCAGGCGTGGGCCTGCAGTTGCATGGCGTTGACTGCTTGCCCAGCGGTGATCGCGATCAACGACGCGCCCGGCACGGCCAGCAGATCGTGGCAGGCGCGGAACACGTTGAAAGTCCCCAGCAGGTCGATATCGACCACCGTCTTGAAGGCGTTGGCCGACATCCCCAGGACCGGGGCAAGGAAATTGCCCGCCGCGCCCGAGACCACGATGTCGAGCGGTCCAAACTGATTGCGAGTCTGTTCCAGCGCGCCGCGAATCGCGCCAAAATCGCGCACGTCCGCGCTCAGGCCAAGCGCGCCCGGCCCGATCTCAGCCGCAGCGTTTGCGGCCTTTTCAGGATTGCGTCCGCACACTGCGACCTGCGCGCCGAGCTGCGCCATGCGTTTGGCGATGCCGAGATTGATGCCGCTGGTCCCGCCCGCAATAAAGGCGACTTTGCCTTCGAGAATGCTGTCTTTGAAAGGTGAGGTCATCGTCATTCTCCTTAGCGCGGGGCCATGCGGATCGCGCCGTCGAGGCGGATACACTGGCCATTAAAATAGCCGTTACGCGCGAGTTCGAGCACTAGGCTGCCGAATTCCTCGGGCTTGCCCAACCGCTTGGGGAACGGCACCGAAGCTGCCAGACTGTCGAGCACGTTCTGCTTGGCACCCAGCATCAATGGCGTCGCAAAAATGCCCGGCATGATCGAATTTACCCGGATGCCCAGGTCTGACAGATCGCGCGCCATCGGCAGCACCAAGCCATTAACCCCGGCCTTGGCCGAACCATAGATGATCTGACCGATCTGCCCATCCTGCGCCGCGACCGAGGCGGTCAGCGTGATGCACCCACGCTCGCCGTCATCATTGGGTTCAAGCCCGGCCATTCCTTCGGCTGAGAGCGAGGCGATGCGGTAGCTGGCGACCAGAATGCCCTGCACCCCGTACAGGTAATCCTCGGTCGGCAGACGCTTCAACTTGCCCGCTTCCTTGTCAAACGCCAGCGTCTTGCCGCGCTTGCTGGTCATCGCGCAGTGGACCGTGATCCGTTCCTGACCGTGCGCGGCGCGGGCCGTGACGAACCCGGCCACGACCGATTCTTCGCTCGTGATATCGACCTTGCAAAACAGCCCGCCAATCGCCCGCGCCACCTCTTCGCCGGCTGCTTCGTTGACATCGAAGATCGCCACTTTCGCGCCCGCTGCGGCCAGCGCCTCGGCGCTGGCGCGGCCCAGCCCGGAAGCACCGCCGGTGACCACCGCCGCAGTGCTCGAATCGATCTGCATTCTCAATCTCCCAAAAATTTAATCGCTCGATTAATGGCGCGGCCATTGACCTTGGGCAAGCAAGATTACAGCATGGTCCAAACAGCCTGGAGAGAAACATGACCGCGACCGCAGCCTATGGCACCACTGCCCCCACATCGGGCGTTGCCCCGATGACGATCGAACGCCGCGACTTGCGCGGGGAAGATGTTGCAATCGACATCACTTTTTGCGGCGTATGCCATTCAGACCTGCACGCCGCACGCAACGACTGGGGGCGGACCAACTATCCATTCGTGCCAGGGCATGAGATCGTTGGGCTGGTCAGTGCGATCGGGCCCGAGGTCAAAGGCTTCAAGGTGGGTGACCGAGTCGCGGTCGGCACCGTGGTCGATAGCTGCCGCAACTGCGATGCCTGCGATGATGGCGAAGAGAACTATTGCCGCGAAGGCGTGACTGGCACGTATAATGGCAAAGACCGGATCGACGGCAGCCCGACCTATGGCGGCTATGCCAAATCAATCGTGGTGGCCGAACCCTATGTGCTGCGCGTGCCCGACGGGCTCGATATGGGCGCCGCCGCGCCGCTGCTGTGCGCGGGGATTACGACGTATTCGCCGCTCAAGAACTGGAACGTCGGTCCGGGCAGCAAGGTCGGCGTGATCGGCCTTGGAGGGCTGGGCCACATGGGGGTCAAGTTCGCCAAGGCGCTGGGCGCCGAAGTGACGATGATCACCACCTCCCCGGCCAAGGGCGCCGATGCCAAAAAACTGGGCGCGGATCATGTGCTGGTCTCGACCGACAAGGCCGCGATGAAAGCGGCGACGCGCAGTTTCGATTTCCTGCTCGATACGGTGCCGGTGCAACATGACATCACGCCGTACCTGTTCCTGCTCGACCGGCAGGGCACGCTGTGCATCGTTGGGATGATCGATACGATGCCCAGCTTCCATTCGGGGCTGCTGCTCGGTGGGCAGAAGGCGGTGTCGGGATCGGGCGTGGGCGGGATCGCGCAAACCCAGGAAATGCTCGATCTGTGCGCAGAGAAGGGCATACTGGCCGAAGTCGAATACATCCGCATGGACGAGATCGAGCACGCGTTCGAGCGGATGGAAAAGGCTGACATCAAGTACCGCTTTGTGATCGACATGAGCAGCCTGTGACGCACGCGGTCGACCTGTACTGGTCGTTCCGCTCGCCCTATTCTTACCTGGTGACGCCGCGGCTGGTTGAACTGGAACGCGATTTCGACGCGCAGGTGACGGTTCGGCCGGTGTTGCCGATCGCGATCCGCCAGCCCGACTTCTTTGCCAATGCCGATCCGCTGTGGATCAGCTACCTGATGCGCGATTGCCAGCGCAGCGCCGAATATGCCGGGCTGCCGCTGCGTTGGCCGCGGCCCGATCCGGTGGTGATGGACATGGCGAGCCGCACCTATCCGGCCGAGCAGCCGTATATTTACCGCCTGACCCGGCTTGGGCAACTGGCGGCCGAACGCGGGCACGGACACTGGCACTGCTGCGCAGCGTCAGTCACCTGATCTGGTCGGGCGAATCGGATAACTGGTGCGAAGGCGATCATCTGGCCCGTGCTTTCGCGGCCAGCGGGGGTGATCTGGCCGAAATGGACGAAGTGCTGGAGTCTGAGGCAGAACGCCTCGACGCCGCGATCAAGCTCAATGAGGCCGATCAGCGCATTGGCGGGCATTACGGCGTGCCGTTGATGGTCTACGCGGGCGAGCCGTTCTTCGGGCAGGACCGCTATGACCAACTGCTGTGGCGGATGCAGCAAACCGGGCTCGTACGGCGGGGGTAGCGCGCGTGCTTCGACAGGCTCAGGCTGAGCGGATGTTGAGAGCGAGGCAATTCCAAGACCCGCTTAGCCTGAGCCTGTCGAAGGCCAAGTGCTAACCGCGTCGCTGCGGTGCCTTGGTGAAACTCCAGCCCTCCGTCGTCACCCGCGCGACCAGGTTGCCGATCGATGCCGTTTCGCGGGCCAGCAGGCTGTCAAACAGCCGCGCCACCGCGCTCCCGCGCGGTTCTTCGCCATCCAGCTCGCGTACGATTCGCGCGATCACCCGCATTGCCACCGCGCGCGGGGCTTGAGGGCGATAAGTCAGCCCGAGCGGTGCACGGCTGACACATTCGGACCATTCGCGCTGCGCCGTCCATTCAAGCGCGGCATCGGCACCGGCCAGGTGCGCCGCGCTGGCTGCCAATGCCGGCACATCGAGCCAGTCTGCCTGGAGCAGCGACTTGCGCAGCCGGGCCCGGTCGAACCGGTCATCGTCGTTCGACGGATCGTCCGCAGGTTCAAACCCTGCCGCCTTGACCACTGCCGCCAGTTCGGTGCGGCGAAACCCCAGCAGGGGCCGCAGCAATGGCAT
>JAYTIS010000404.1:0-4887 GCA_043731725.1 Novosphingobium sp. | reverse complement strand
GGGTGGTTTGCCGCGTTGGCCTACGCAATTGCCTGTGCGCTGCGGCTGGCCCGCTACAATGCGCGGATCGATCTGGCGGATGAGCCGCGTAAGACCGCTGGGTTCCTCACCGGTGTCCCCGCACCGGTCGGCGCGGGGCTGGCGTTCTTGCCGCTTTACCTGTTTTTCGTGACCGAGAATCCGCTGTTCCGTGATCCGGTGCTGGTGAGTGTCTGGTTGGCAGCGATGGCGTTCCTGATGATCTCCAACGTCGCCACGCTAAGCTGGGGCAAATTGCGACCACGCAAGCAGGTGCGGATCGAAGTGATTGCGCTGTTCGGATTGGTCGCGGCCGGGCTTCTGGCAGAACCGTGGTGGACACTGATCGCGATCTGCGTCGTCTATCTGGCACTGCTGCCGGTGGCGATGGTATTGTATACTCGGATCAAGCGGCAGCGCGTAGCGGCTGCGCCGATCCCGTTGGCTTAATCTTGATTGGCAGCAACACGACTTGACCGTGGCGCGAGCTGACCTGCGTTTCACGAACTGAGTAGCGCAACTCGCGCGTTTGCGGGCGATCAGCCAGCGCGGCCTTCAACCCGGCAATCTGCGGCGCAGCGTCAGCAATCTGCCACGCTAGCATGGCAAGTGAGATCACCGCAGCGATTGAAAACAGCGCAATCAAACCGAAAGTCAGCATCAATGTATCTCCGGAGCGCCCTGTGGGGGACCTGTGGATAACGAGTGGACAAGCGCAAAAGTTCCAAACGTGGTTAACTTCGCTCAATGTTCATGAGTTGTTCTTTGCTGTCAAGCAACAATCTGGGGAGCTGCTCCCAGCACTTTTTGCTGGATTTGTGGGGGAGTCCCGGTTAAGGGCGCGCGGCTTGCAGGCGAAGACGGACTTTTTCCGCGATCGTATCTGGCAGGCAAATCCACATGGGAAGCGCCCATACCGGTGCCGCAGTCGGGCCAAGTCTTCGGACTTAACCGCACGGTTCCAGCTTCTCAGAGGTTCAACCGGAAGGAAATACTTATGGCGGCTCCAGTCGTCACGATGCAGCAATTGATTGAGGCCGGCGCACACTTCGGCCACCAGACCCACCGCTGGAACCCGCGGATGAAGCCGTACATTTTCGGCGCCCGCAATGGCATCCACATTCTTGACCTGTCGCAGACCGTGCCGCTGTTCGCGCGCGCGCTCGATTTCGTCTCGGCCACTGTTCAGGCTGGCGGCAAGGTCCTGTTCGTCGGCACCAAGCGCCAAGCGCAAGAGCCAATCGCGCAGGCCGCACGCTCGTGCGGGCAGCACTTCGTCAATCACCGCTGGCTGGGCGGCATGCTGACCAATTGGAAGACGATCTCACAGTCGATCAAGCGCATGAAAGCGCTCGAAGAGCAGCTTGCCGGTGACACCGCCGGACTGACCAAAAAGGAAGTCCTTCAGCTCACCCGTGAGCGCGACAAGCTTGAGCTGTCGCTCGGGGGGATCCGCGACATGGGCGGCATTCCTGATGTGATGTTCGTAATCGATGCCAACAAGGAAGAGCTGGCGATCAAGGAAGCCAACGTTTTGGGCATCCCGGTCGTCGCAGTACTCGATTCAAACGTTTCGCCCGATGGCATCGCATTCCCGGTTCCGGCCAATGATGACGCCAGCCGTGCGGTGCGCCTGTACTGCGAAGCCATCGCTACGGCGGCCACCAAGGGCCACCGCGAAGGCGTGGTCGATTCGGGCGTGGACATCGGCGCGATGGAAGAAGCCCCGGTTGAAGACGCCGTGGTTGAAGAGGCTGCTGCTCCGGCTGCTGAACCCACAATGGAAGAGGCCGTCGCAGGCGAAATCACCGTCGAAGAAACCGCGACCGAGGCCTGAAGGCTGCACGCGAACTAATGGCCAGCCGGACCTTCGGGTCCGGCGGCTGACCCGTTAAAAGAAGGATAGGCGCAATGGCTTACACTGCCACTGACGTGAAAAACCTGCGTGAGCGCACCGGCGCCGGCATGATGGACTGCAAGAAAGCGCTCGACGAAACTGGCGGCGATATGGAAGCTTCGGTGGATTCGCTGCGGGCCAAGGGCTTGGCGGCGGTCGCCAAGAAATCGAGCCGCACTGCCGCCGAAGGGCTGGTCGGTGTCGCCGTTTCGGGGACCAAAGGCGTTGCGGTCGAAGTGAACTCGGAAACCGATTTCGTCGCCAAGAACGAGCAGTTCCAGGATTTCGTGCGCAAGACCACACAAGTCGCGTTAAGCGCCGCGTCGGACGATGTTGAAGCCCTAAAGGCTGCGGCGTATCCCGATGGCGGCACCGTAACAGACAAGCTGACCAACAATGTCGCTACGATTGGCGAAAACCAGCAGGTCCGCCGAATGAAGACTGTTTCGGTCAACAGCGGTGTGGTCGTGCCCTATATGCACAATGCTGCGGCTCCGAATCTGGGCAAGATCGGCGTGCTGGTTGCGCTCGAATCCGATGCCGGTGCGGACGTGCTCGAACCGCTAGGCAAGCAGATTGCGATGCATATCGCCGCTGCCTTCCCGATGGCGCTCAATGCGGCCGATCTCAATGCTGACCTGATCGAACGCGAGCGCAAAATCGCCGCCGAAAAAGCTGCCGAATCGGGCAAACCCGCCGAGGTCCAAGCCAAGATGGTCGACGGTGCAGTGGCCAAATTCGCCAAGGACAACGCACTGCTCAGCCAAGTGTTCGTGATGGACAACAAGACCCCGGTGGCGCAGGTCGTCGAAGCGGCTGGCAAGGCTGCAGGCACCAAGATCGTGCTCAAGGACTACGTCCGCTTTCAGCTCGGCGAAGGCATCGAAAAGGTCGCGACCGATTTTGCGGCGGAAGTTGCGGCTGCTGCGGGATTGGCTTGATTCTACTTCGATTGATTTTCAGCTGCAGTAATTAGAACAGGGCGTGCTGCGAGGTGCGCCCTGTTTCGTTCCGGCCTAGGAAAACTCAGGGTAGTGGCGAGTAATTACCCGAGGTTAAGATCGCGAACCTTGGCATCGTCACCCGAGCGGTATAAGGCCCGCAAAACTCACCCGAGAGCGATGTCAGAGCCCATGCCCAAGCCCGCCTACAAACGCATCCTGCTCAAATTGTCGGGCGAACTCTTGATGGGCAATCAACAGTTCGGGATCGATCCCGAATTTGTCGCAGAACTGGCCAAGGAAGTGAAAGCGGCGCAGGCCACTGGCCTCCAGATTTGTCTGGTGATCGGGGGCGGGAACATTTTTCGCGGGATGGCTGGCGCGGCCAAGGGGATGGACCGGGCGCAGGCCGATTACATGGGTATGCTGGCAACGGTGATGAACGCGCTGGCGATGCAGAACGCGCTCGAGCAGCAAGGCGTGCACACCCGCGTACAAAGCGCGGTGCAGATGGATCAGGTGTGCGAACCGGTGATCCGCCGTCGCGCCGAACGCCACCTTGAAAAGGGCCGCGTGGTGATCTTCGCTGCCGGGGTTGGGGCGCCGTACTTTACCACCGATTCCGGAGCTGCATTGCGCGCTGCCGAAATGCAGTGCGATGCGCTGCTCAAGGGCACCAGTGTCGACGGGATTTATGACAGCGATCCTAAGCAAAATCCGCAAGCAAAACGTTATGATACTGTCGATTACAATACGGTGCTATCACAGGACTTGAAGGTAATGGACGCCAGCGCGGTGGCACTGTGCCGCGATAACAAGATACCGATCGTCGTTTTCTCGATCCGCGAACGCGGCAACCTGGCCAAAGTTCTTGCGGGTGAGGGGACCCAGACGGTCGTCACGTAAGGAGACTGGCGATGGCCAAGTACGACAAGCCCGATCTCGAACGCCGGATGAAAGGCGCAGTTGAAGCGCTGCGCCATGATTTGGGCGGATTGCGTACTGGCCGCGCCAACACCACGCTGCTCGATCCGGTTATGGTCACGGTCTATGGCAGCCAGATGCCGCTCAACCAGGTGGCCACAGTCTCAGCGCCAGAGCCGCGGATGCTGACCGTGCAAGTGTGGGACAAGACCAACATCGGCCCGGTTGAAAAGGCGATCCGCTCGGCCGGACTGGGGCTGAATCCAATTAACGACGGCAACACGCTGCGGCTACCGATCCCTGACCTAACCGAAGATCGGCGCAAGGAACTGGCCAAGCTGGCGCACACTTACGCCGAAAAGGCGCGTGTCGCGATCCGCAATGTGCGCCGCGACGGGATCGACAATCTCAAGACCGACGAGAGCAAAAAGGACATCTCAGAAGACGACCGCAAGCGCGGCGAAACCGAAGTTCAGAAACTGACCGACGAGCAGATCAAAGCCGTCGACGACGTCGCCGCGCATAAAGAACAGGAAATCATGGGGCGGTGACCTGGTGGGCCATCAATCCCCCCTCCTCTTCAGAGGAGGGGCGGGGGTGGTGGCGTTGCGCAGCATCGCTCGCGAAGCTACCAGCCGCACCGTCGCTGCGCCACCCCCAACCCCCTCCTCTGAAGAGGAGGGGGCTTTGAGCGATGCGCTGACCAAAACGCCCCGCCACGTCGCCATTATTATGGATGGCAACGGACGCTGGGCCAAGGCGCGCCATTTGCCGCGCGCCGTCGGCCACCAGCGCGGGGTCGAAGCGGTGCGCGCTCTGGTCCGCGCGGCCCGCGAAATGGGTCTCGAAGCGCTTACGCTATATGCTTTTTCAACTGAAAATTGGAACCGCCCGGAAGAAGAAGTTATCGCGCTGATGGGGCTGCTCAAGCGCTATATCATGGCTGATCTCAAGGAATTCGTTGAGAACAACGTCCGGCTACACGTGATCGGCAATTACCGCGCCATGGCGCCCGATGTAGTCGCGCTACTCGACGATGCGCTGGTGCAGACCGCCCGCAACGATGGCACCACCCTCGTGGTAGCGCTCAATTACGGCGCGCAGGAC
>JAYTIS010000403.1:0-2453 GCA_043731725.1 Novosphingobium sp. | reverse complement strand
GGATTCGCTCGATACCTGGGACGATGAAGGGGTGTTCTTGATGGGGCCAAAATACCCGTGGGAATTCATCCAGATCGGCAATTGCGGCAGCCCGGTGCGGACCGATGCCGGCTGGCTGGTATTAACGCACGGAGTGGGCGCGATGCGCAAATATGCGCTGGGTTGCGCGCTGCTCGATTTGGACGATCCGAGCAAAGTGCTGGCGCGCACGCGGGAACCTTTGCTGACCGCCGAAGATGCCGACCGTTCGGGCTATGTGCCGAATGTGATTTACACTTGCGGCGCGCTTAAAGTGGGCGATCACCTGCTGATCCCTTACGGGATTTCGGACAGCGCGGTCGGGTTCGCTTCAACCTCGGTCAAGGATCTGCTGGCCTTGATGGATTGAGCACGAGGCATTTCCTACATAGCGCCAAAGTGGTATCGGGGCGGGGATAAGGGTAAGCGCGGAAGGTGGCGGGGCGTGGGATTTCCAAAATTTGTGTCACCTGACGCTTCGACCCTGCAAGTGATTGATCAATCGGGCGAAAGTGCTGCCGAAACATGGGTGACACCGGTGTCACCTTTGTCACCCTGTGGCGTTGCGAGAGGGGTACTAGCGTGAGCGGCGCTGAGGCTGATTCAGCGACCCACGGCACGGCGGCACGGGCGGTGCTGCAACAGGCGTTTGGCTGCGGCGCCACGCTGGCGAGAACAATCGCGGTGCTGGGGCGTGAGGCCGATCATGCCCGCGGCGCGGTGCTGTGGCCACGCGGAGACGATGGCGCTGCCAGCTTGCTCACGCTGGGCCGCGCGGCCGAGCTGGCCTATGGCCGCGAAGGGGCCGCGCTGGTGCTGCACGCGCTCGTGCCGGGGGAATTCTTTGGCGAGATTGTCGGCTCGGGCGGCGAGCGCAGCACGCAAGTCGAAGCCCTGTCCGATGGAGCGGCGACACATTTTGCTGCGGCCGCGCTGGTGCGGCTGATGGAGAGCTATCCCTTGGTTGCGCTGGCCATGGCCCGCCACCTCTCGGCCCGGATCGAGGCAATGCGCCAACGGATGCTTGAAACCGCGCTGCTCTCGGCCAGCGGACGGATCGCGGCTGAACTGCTGCGCCAGTCGCGCGCCTCCAGCGACGGCATTATCCGGCCGATGCCGGTATGGTCGGAATTGGCGGTGAATGTGCAATCGACCCGCGAAACGGTCTCTCGCACAGTCTCGGGGCTGGAAAAACGCGGGGTGCTCAAGCGGGTCGAGGGCGGGCTCGCGCTGGTTGCACCGCACCGGCTGGAAGAACTGGTTTACTAACTGGGCAACAGCCAGATCGCGCGCCCGCACATTTATTCGAGCAACGCGTGTACCGCGCCGCCAAGCTCCGCCTCGCCCAGGTGGTACAGTTCGCTGTGCAGCAGGCCGCCGCCGCGCGCTGCCAGCGTGACCGCCAACGCGTCGCTGGCCAAGGCAGTACCCGGTTGAGCCAGCGCAGCAAGCCGACCGGCCAATGTGGCAGCGGGGCCGTAAGGCACCAAAGATCCGCTTGCGGTATCGCGCAGGACTGGGCCGATTGCCATGTGCGCGCCGACCGATACCGTGCCCAGCCCATTCAGCCGGGCGATTGCTGCTAGCGCGACTGGAAAGTCGGTCAGCACGGCTTCCCAGCCGATCGGTGAGGCCCGCACGCTGCCCGGCGGCAAGTCTGCCAGCACCGCAGAGACTGGCGCGATCAGCGCGGCCAATTGCGCGGAAGGCAGGGGCGCAGAGCCTATTGCGTCAAGTAAGACGGTCACGTGCACCGCCAACACTCGCGCCGGATCGGACTGTTCGGGCGCGAATAGCGCTTCGACCGCAGCGTCGCGCGGTACGGTCAGGCGGTGCTGCACGCCACTGTCAGCGCGCCACAGCAGGGCCTGGCGCGCCGTGTTGACGCCGCCGCCCTGTTCGTCGGTGACGATCAGCTGGCAAACAGTGCTGGCCAAAGTCGCAGCATTATTAAGCGCGCCCCCGATCCCCAGCTCGCCGGCGTGCGCGGTGGCGAGCGGATCATGCACTGAACTCGCGCTGTCAGCCGCGCTCCGCAGTGAAGCAGCAGCATTCAAAAGTAGCCGGTAGCGCAGCGTCCAGTCGTCCCCGGCCGGGGCGACCGATTGCGCTTCGAACTGCGCGGGCGGGCAGGGCAGGACCACATGCGTTGCTGCGCCGTGCGCCATCAGTGCCTCGGCCATGACGATATCGGCACCGGCGGCAAGCGCACCCCAAGCAAAGCCTACGGGATTCCGTGCGAGCAATTCGCCCAGTTCACTCTTCAACTGTGCTTCGGCAGTGCCGCGGCTGGCCAGCCCCATGTGTCCGGCAAAATGCAAGCTGGCGGGCGGAGCGAAGCGGTCAATCCAAACCGCGTCAGCGTGCAGCGCGCCGGCAATTTCGCGCAGTTGCGCCACGGTCGCCGCGCGGTCAGCCCAGCCATCTTGATCGGC
>JAYTIS010000402.1:0-1680 GCA_043731725.1 Novosphingobium sp. | reverse complement strand
GGTCTGCAGCGCAACCTTGCGCGGCTGCGCGAGATATTAGAGCTGGGGCTGGCGCAGTTCGGAGGACCGTGGCTGGCCGGCGCAGAGTTTTCCGTAGTTGACGCGTTTTACGCGCCGGTCGCTTTCCGCATCCGCACCTATGGACTGGATGTCGGCAAGGGACAGGCCTGGGTCGACCATGTGCTCGCGCACCCAGCAATGCGGCAATGGGAAGCCGAAGCATTGGCCGAGGATTGGCGCGAGCTGAGTCACGAGGAGGAGCTGGTCGCGACCGGGATGGTCACGGCCGATTATCGCGCAGCCTGACCGCAAGCCTATTTGATCGCTGCTTTGAGCTTATCCACCAGATCGGTCTTTTCCCACGGGAACAGATCGCCATCGGGTTTGCGGCCGAAATGACCGTAAGCGGCAGTGGGCGAATAGATCGGCTTGTTGAGCTTCAAGTGAGTGCGGATGCCGCGCGGGGTTAGGTTGACCAGCGCCGGCAGCACGCTTTCAAGTTGCCCCTCGGTCACACCTTGGCCGGTGCCGTGCAGATCGACATACAGCGAAAGCGGCTCGGCGACCCCGATCGCATAGGCGATTTGAATGGTGCAGCGCCGCGCCAGCCCAGCTGCCACTACATTCTTGGCCAGATAACGCGTAACGTAGGCAGCCGAGCGATCCACTTTGGTCGGGTCTTTGCCCGAAAACGCGCCGCCGCCGTGCGGGGCTGCACCGCCGTAGGTATCGACGATAATCTTGCGTCCGGTGACCCCGGCATCACCGTCGGGCCCGCCGATTTCAAACCGGCCGGTCGGGTTGATGTGATACACGGTATTCTCGGTCAGCAATTCGGGCGGCATCACATCGGCAATCACGCCTTTGACGTAATTGCGCAGTTGAGCATATTTCACTTCGTCACCTTCGCCGCCGTGGAAGTAGTAGTCCGGTGCATGCTGGGTCGAGACGACGATTGCAGTGGCTTCGACCGGGCGCTCGTTGGCGTAACGCAGGGTCACCTGGCTTTTCGCGTCTGGTTCCAGGAACGGCGCAACGCCGCTTTTGCGATCAGACGCCATGCGTTCCAGGATCTTGTGGCTATAATCGAGCGTAGCGGGCATCAGATCAGGGGTTTCATCGCTGGCATAGCCGAACATGATCCCCTGATCGCCCGCACCCTCGTCTTTCTCGGCCCCGGCATCGACGCCTTGTGCGATATGCGCGGACTGGCCGTGCAGGTTGTTTTCAAACCGGAACTGCTCCCAATGGAAGCCCGCTTGTTCATAGCCGATCCGCTTGACCGTGGCGCGCACTGCAGCTTCAATCTGCTCGGGAATGCCTTCTGCCCACTGATTGTCCTCATAGATACCGCGCCCACGGATTTCGCCAGCCAGGACCACCAGCTGCGTGGTGGTCAGCGTTTCGCATGCGATGCGCGCTTCGTTATCGATGCTCAGGAACAAGTCGACGACTGCGTCGGAAATCTGGTCCGCCACTTTATCAGGATGGCCTTCGGAAACGCTTTCGGAGGTAAACAGGTAGGTGTTGCGCATAGTAAATCCGATATAAAGAAAGCTTTATGTGGTTCGCGCTCTATCCCCGTGCACGGCGCAGCGCAACCAGTGACGCGGCCAATAGCAACAAAGCCCAGCCGAGTGACAACAGGTTGCCGGTGCGTGCAAATAGCGTGGCTTCATG
>JAYTIS010000401.1:0-2406 GCA_043731725.1 Novosphingobium sp. | reverse complement strand
GGCAGCGCCGAGACCTGCCCCAAGGCGCACAACCCTGCTGTAAGCGCCGCTGCGGTGACATACAGTTCGGGCCGCATCAGGATCGACGGGCGCCCGGCCAGCACATCGCGGATGATTCCCCCGACGCAGCCGGTGATCACTCCCATCAACATTGCCGGAACCGGAGGCAGACCGAACGCCAGCGCCTTGGCCGTGCCGAGCACACTATAGGCCGCAAGTCCGGCCGCGTCGGCCCATTCCAGCAACGCGCCCTCCCACCACTTGCGCGGGGTAAACCACGCGAGCAAGGCAACGCTGAGACAGACCGGGGCGACCCACGGATCGCGCACCCAGAACACTGGCGCGCCGATCAGCAAATCGCGCACCGATCCGCCGCCGACCCCGGTTACCAACGCGAAGAAGCTCATCGTCACAAAGGTCTGCCGCAGCCGCGCGGCGAGCAGCGCCCCGGTCAGCGCAAACACGGCAGTGCCGGCCAGATCGAGCACGGCGGGAATCTGGGGCAGGGCCGGTGTAATCACCGCGCAGCCTTGCGCCGCCGGAATAACAACACGCTGCCCAGTGCGCACGAAATGAGCGCCACTGCGCCAAATACCCACAGGAACAGGTTGCTGGTATCCTCACGCGTGCGCGGGTCCATAATGTGCAGCCCCCACATGAAATCATAGGCGCGCCAAAAGCGTGTGCGCAGTGCCAGCACCTCGCCGGTATCGGCATCAGTGTACAGGTGTGTGCCATCGGCAAAGGTCGCTTGCCACGATGGGCGGGGCTTGCGCAGATCGAGCGGGGCCTGCGCGGCGCTCAGTCGGTGCAGCGCGCCGAGCTTGGCGGACCCGGCAAAAGTTGCCTCGGCGATCCGCCGCGCGTCGGCTTCGGCGACTGGGCCAAGCGGCGTGCCATCGCGCGCGCTATAGCGTGCTTGCACCTTGTCTGCGTCGGTGGCTGCCCACACTGGCTGGCCGGCCTGATCAATCAGCGCGAGCCGCGTGACCGCGCCGGGCAGATGCGGCGCGACCAGCCCGGCGGCAGCAATCGGCACCGGTGCCTTGCGCAGCGCCTCACCGCGTACATCTTCAATCGGCCGCGCGGCCATAAACAGGCCTGAGACGATCCACACCAGTATCGGCAATACCGCCGCCCAGCCCAGCCAGATGTGCCAGCGGGCAAAGCGCAGCAAGAGCGGGCGGCGGGACATTGGCTGGCGTTAAGCGATTTCGCATTGGGTTTCTACTGCCGTGTGGCGGCGCGCGAGTGGTTCGAGACGGGTCTTCGCGAAGAGCTCAGCCCCTCCTCACCACGAACGGGGGTGGGTATCGCCGATGCCAATTCAAATGGAATTTCACCTTCCGTTCGTCCTGAGGAGGGAGCGAAGCCGCAGGCTGAGCGGACATCTCGAAGGGCCGCTTACTCCTCAATCAGTTCTTGCAGCTTGGCGAGCAGCGCCTGGATGCGGGTGGCGGCTTCGGTATAGGTCGCGACTTCATCGCGGCGCGTGTTGCCGCGGGCCTCCTTGGCGGCTTCGACGTAGCCTTCCATATCGGCTTCGAGTCCGTCAACGAGCATCTCGAGTTCGTCTTGGGTCAGGTTGATTGAGACAGTGTCAGCCACGAATGAGGTCCTTTACGCGATGTTTATGCGGACCGCATGGGCGCGGTCTTGCTTTGCCATAGCCGGGCAATTGCGGCGGGGAAATGGCGTTGTGGCGATTTGATCGTGGATTGCGCGCGGCTCAACTGCACTCAGCGCAGTACTTGGATACTGGCCCGCCCGGTGCCCCACACTGGCAGGTAGAGCCCGTTACCGGCGGCCTTGAGCGAACCGGTGCGGACGTTCTGGATATCGGCCCGGATCAGCAGATTGCCTTCGCGCTTATCGGCAATCGCCCGATCAATCTTGCCCAATAGCTTGTCGTAATCCTTGGTGAAGTTTTGCGCCAGGGCTTCGGCGATGGTGTCTGAAAAGGCGGGGGTATTGGCCAATTTGAGCAACAGATTGGTGCCGGTGCTGTCAGTCGCACCATCCACCGAAACGTCGGTGAAATTGATTTGGCGGGTGTTGGGCTGGTTGACTGGCAGCCCGGTCAGCCAGATGGTGCCGTGCGATTTGGTGGTGCGCCGGTCGGTGTCGAGCGCGGTAAACTCCAGCCCGACCGCGATCCGGCCATTGTTGGTGCCATAGGCGGTAACCTTGCCGAACTGGACAAACACATCGCCGACCCCCGGGACCGCAAACGGCCGGTCGGAACGCTTGACCAGCGCCTTGGCGATCACCGGTTCAAGCTCGGCATAGTCGGCAATCACCGGCACATAGAACTGCAATTCGCCGGTATCGGCGGCCAGCGGATGCACGCTGGGCAGCGCGATCCGCGTTGGATCGGCCGGGCGGTCACCCACAAAGGTTTCGGTC
>JAYTIS010000400.1:0-2619 GCA_043731725.1 Novosphingobium sp. | reverse complement strand
GCGTGAGCGGGATCGAACCCTTGCTTACGGCCTTGCGGTCAAGCGGGATTGTGGTGGAAACAAAGGCTGAGTGGGACAGCTTTAACACGGGCAAATTCGCTCGCATTCACGATCCCGAAGGCAACCCGATCGAATTGTGGGAGCCGCCGACGTAAGCGCTTCCTGATTATTCCTGCAACCGCAGTGCCACGTCGCTCATGAAGCGGGCGTCATCGCCCTGCGCCAGCCATTCCGCCTCCGCCGCAATTGCACCTAACACCTCGGATAACGGATCGATCTCGGCCTTGGCGTAATTGCCCAGCACATAGCTGGTGACGCGGTCCTTGTGCCCCGGGTGGCCGATCCCGATCCGTACCCGGCGAAAATCGGGGCCGATATGTTGATCGATCGAGCGCAGCCCGTTATGCCCGGCGGTGCCGCCGCCTTGCTTTACCTTGACCCGGAATGGATCGAGGTCGAGCTCGTCGTGGAATACCGTCAGCGCATCAGGCTCAAGCTTATAAAACCGCAGTGCCTCGCTCACCGCGCGGCCGCTTTCGTTCATAAAGGTCGCGGGCTTGAATAGCAGCACCCGCGCGCCGCCGATCCGGCCTTCCTGCAGCCAGCCCGAAAACTTCTTCTGGATCGCGCCAAATTCGTGGACTTCAGCCAATGTGTCGAGCGCCATGAAGCCGACGTTGTGCCGGTGCAGCGCATATTGCGCGCCCGGATTGCCAAGGCCGACCCACAGCTGCACGATCTTCTGTTCCTTCGCGTCTTTACGCTACAAACAAACAGCCGGACCGCAGTATTACGGCCCGGCTGCGATTTGTCTGGCAAATGCTGTGGCGGTCAACCCTTGGGCCGACCGCGAAGCAATTTAACCCGCTTCGGCTTCAGCTTCGCCCTCGGCTTCGCCTTCGGTCTTGGCGTTATCGCCTTCTTCGCTGCGCAGTCCTGACGGAGCGATAATCGTGGCGATGGTGAAATCGCGGTCGGTGATCGCCGAGGTGGAACCTTCGGGCAGTGTCACGCTGCTAATATGGATCGAATCGCCGATGTCGAGCCCGGTCACATCGATGGCGATCTCTTCGGGGATCTTGTTGCCATCGCAGATCAGTTCCAGCTCGTGACGCACCACGTTGAGGACGCCGCCGCGCTTCAAACCAGGCGAGTCTTCTTCGTTGGCGAACACCACCGGCACGTTAACGTTGACGGTCGAATCCTTTGACAGGCGCAGGAAATCGGCATGCAGCGGGCGATCGGTGACCGGATGGAAGGCAACGTCTTTGGGGAGCGTGCGCAGCTTCTTGCCACCCACTTGAATCTCGACGATCGAATTGAGGAAGTGGCCCGAGCTCAGCTGCTTGACCAGCAGCTTTTCCTCGATGTGGATCGACAGGGGCTCTTCTTTGCCGCCATAGACAACGGCGGGGACACGACCTTCACGACGCAATGCACGGGAGGCTCCCTTGCCAGCCCGTTCACGCGTCTCGGCCGGCAGGTTTAGCGTATCGCTCATGGTACTTGCCTTTCAAAACTCTGGATTGCACATTTCACCGTCACGCCTCCAGGGATGACCATAACGGGAAGCGCGCGCCGTTAGCGGGAAAGGCGCCAGATTGCAAGGCTCGGTTAGAGGCTATTGGAGCCTGGTGACGGTATAGCCTTGTGCCACTAGCAACGCGGGCAAGCCATCATTGCCGACCAGATGCGCCAGCCCGACCGCCACGAATGGGTGCGCCCCGCGGATCAGAAGCCCGGTCAATTTGGTCATCCAGGCGCGGTTGCGGCTGACTAACAGGGCATCGCGCAGCTCGGGGTTGTGCAGGAAATCAGCATTTGTTGCAGCGTCGACCAAGGCCAGATCGCCCTGTGCCCAAGCCTGCTCCAACTTGCGCATCTGGGCCAGATCATCGCCTGATCCACCCAGCGTCGCCGCCAACAGCGCGCGCTGGGCCGGTTCAGGCAGGCGGTCAAAAATCGCCAATTGTGCAGCGGCGCCCTCGAATTCGTCGACCGGCTTAGCAGTGGCACGCAACAGCGCGCGGTCGATCCCGTTGGCACTGTTGGATTGACCCGCAGCCATCGCGGCGTTCTGCAGCATCAGTGCCGCGGCCCAGGTCTCATACCGGTCGAGCGCATCCGCCGCGAACCCGTCTTGTTTGAGCGCAGTGCCCAGTTCAGCTTGCAGCTCGCCGGGCACTCGCTGGCTCAGCGGCGGAAGCCCAGGGCTTTCGGCCAAACCGGCGAAGGTCCGCGCTGTGCCCGCATCGTCATCGAGTTTGGCCACCTCAAGCACCAGCCGGTCCGACTGCGCCAGAGCGGCGTCAATCTTGGCCGAATGCCAGTTCACGGGCTGGGGCAGGGCGTGGATGGTGCCGAACAGCCACGCTTTCTGCCCGCCTGGTCCTTCGACCAGCCACAACGCCGGGTGCACTTCGGCCGGCTTGCTGCAACTCGTTAGCGTCAGCGCCGCCAGCGCAGCAAGAATCAGCCCGCGCAGAAAATTATTGAACACGGGTCGCCTTGAACCCGTGCTTAGCCAGCACCTCTTGCACGCTGCCCTTTCCGCCCAGATGCCCTGCGCCAACCGCGATAAACACCGTGCCGGGTGTCTTCATCCGCTGTTCGATCCAT
>JAYTIS010000399.1:0-3266 GCA_043731725.1 Novosphingobium sp. | reverse complement strand
TCAACGGCTGCCCACCGGGCCTGGCGATGAAGAATAACGGCTGCCTGCCGCCGGGTCAGGCCAAGAAGCTGGTTGGTTCAATCCTTCCGGCGATGATCGCCACGTCGGCGATGCCAGGCGTGATGAGCTCGCTCTACCCGGACACGTCCAATTATTATTACCGCTACAACGATGGGTATATGTACCGCGTCAATCGCGGCTCGAACCTGGTCGATGCACTGCTGCCCTTGCTCGGCGGCGGCTATCAGCCCGGCCAGTATCTGCCGAATAATTACATGAACAGTTATGTCCCCTCGGCCTATAGCAGTTTTTATCCGAATTACGGGTCGCAGTGCACGCGCTACGCTTACGGCGTGGTTTATACGGTCGACTGCGGCAATGGGCTGATCGATAACGTCATGCCGCTCTACGATAACGGTTATGGCGTGGGCCAGATGCTGCCGTCGAGCTACAGCACCTACAACGTGCCGTCGCAGTATCGGGACATGTATTATAACCGTGGCGACACCGGTTATTGGTATGCGCCGGGCGCGATTTACCAATATGACCAGCAGACTAGCCTGATCACTTCGGTGGCGGCGCTTCTGGCGCCGGGCATGTCGATCGGTCAGCCGCTGCCCATGGGCTATGATAGCTACAACGTGCCGCTTAATTATCGCGACACCTATTATGACACGCCCAATGCGTGGTATCGCTACAACAACGGCAATATCTACCAGGTTGATCCCGCGACCCAGTTGGTCACGGCGCTGGTTGCGTCCGCGCTGACCTGATCACCGATTGATTTCGGACGAGGGATGGTCCGGCGGCCCGCAGCCGCCGGGCCATTCGCTCGAATGGCATCTGACAAGAGGAGGAAATCCGATGAAGACTTTCGTTACCAGCGCGACCCTTGCCGCCGCGATCCTGGCGCTCGGTGCCTGCAGCAAAGGCGCCGATGGCAATGCCGCCGCGCCCGCCCAGACGTCCGAAGCGCAGAAGGCCGCCGGCGACAAGACGGTGGCAGCGGGCCTCGACGTCAACGGCAAGTTCATGGCCGCGGCCAAGGCCGCCGGTCTCGACCAGACCCTCGCCGGTCCCGGTCCCTACACCGTGATCGTCGCCGACGACGCCGCCTTCACCGGGCTTCCCGCGGGCACCTATGACAATTGGCTCAAGCCGGAGAATCGCGCGCAGCTGACCAAGGTTCTGACCAACATGATCCTGCCCGGGACGGTCCTCGCCGAGGACATTTCCAAGGCGATCGACAATGGCAAGGGCAAGGCCGTGCTGGCGACCATGGGCGGCGGCACGCTGACCGCGACCAAGGATGGCGACAAGATCGTCCTGACCAGCGCCGACGGCAAGAAAGCGACCGTGACCAAGGCCGACGACAAGTTCACCAATGGCGTCGTTCACCATGTCGATGCGGTGCTGATGTAGGCAGCAGCGGCCACGACCGCGGCGCGCACTGAACTTCACTCGGCGGCTGGTGACCCGTTCACCGGTCGCCGTTTGTGAAACTGGTTTAACCAGGAATTAATCCAAAACGGCCCCATCCCCGCGCCGCCCGGTGCGGCTTCCATGCTACGGCACGGGAGGCGACGGGGAGTGTTGGTGATGCAGCGGGCAATGCGGGAAGTCGGCGTGAACGGGCGCCGCGTGGCCGCCGCAGCAACCCTTGCCGCGGTCGTGTTCGCCACGGCCTGGGCGGGGGTTCACCTGAGCGGATACACTGCGCGCATCGCGACCGTGTGGTTGCCCAATGCAGTGGTCCTGGCGGTCGTCCTGCGGAGTCCGCGCGGGCGTTGGCGCGAATTGCTCGGCGCAGCGGCGGTCGCCAATGTCGCGGCCAATCTGTTCAACGCCGATCCGCTCTTCCAGGCAGTGGCGCTGACCGCCATCAACATCGCCGAAGTGTCGATCGCCGCGGTCTTGCTTGCCTCCTTGCTGCGGCCGCCCCAACGCTTCGCCGAGCCGGTCGACGTGGCGAATTTACGCTTTCTCGGCGCGCTTTTGCTGGTTTGTGGCCTGCTTGCACCGGCCCTGTCGGCGAGCGCGGCCCTGCTCCTGTTGCGCTTGCCCGGGGGACAGCCGGGCCCGGTCTTGTTCCTGCGCTGGTTCCTCGCCGACGGAATGGGGCTTTTGATCATCACCCCATTGCTGCTTTCGATCCGCTTTGCCCCGCAGCGCCGGATGTCCTTGCGGCAATGGGCCGAAGTGACTTTGATCCTGCTTGGGCTTGCAGCGCTGACTTTCATCGTCTTCCACCAGACGGTCTCGTTCCGATACCTGGTTCTCGCTGGACTGGTCTTCGCCAGCCTGCGCCTGACCAGCGGGCAAACCGCCCTGGCGGTGGTGATCGTCGCGGGGATCGCGATCGACGCGACGGTCAGCGGTCACGGACCGGCGTTCGCCGCGAGCCAGGATCCGGCGATCCGAATCCTCATCCTGCAAAGCTTCATCGCTGCGGCCCTGTTCCTGACTCTGCCGATTGGCGCGGTGCTTGCCGAGCGCGACCGGCTGATCGACCGGGTCGCTGAAAAGGAATTGCAGTTTCGGCGGCTGGCCGAAGCGTCCCCTGCTGGAATCCTCCAGCTTGGCCCCGACCATTTGCCACTGTTCGCCAATCAGCGCTGGACGCAGCTGACCGGCCAGGCGCTGCCGTTCGAAACCGCCGGGCAATGGCTCGAGGCCGTCGACGAGGAAGACCGCGCGCAAGCGGCCCGGCTGTGGGCTCGAGCGCGGTCCAAATCCGAACCGGGGCAAACCGAGCTGCGCTACCGCCGCGCCGATGGCACGACCGCCTGGGCTGATCTCAGCATCACCCCGGAACAGCAGCCGGGAGCCACGCTGACCGGCTGGGTGGTGCGGCTGGTCGACATCAGCGAACGTCACTGGGTGGAACATATCGCCAGCCAGGCATCGGCCCAACTGCGCGAGTCAAATCGTCTGCTGATCATGGCCGAAGGGCTTGCCAATCTCGGTCACTGGCGGATCGACGGCCGCCCGCTAACGGTGGAATTTTCGGCCCAGGCGAGCGCCATCCTCGGCATCGCCCGGCGGGAAGAGATTGCGGCAGCCGAAGTGCTCGCAATCGTCGACCGCCGCGACCGCCGCACCCTGCTTGGAGCGCTGGTGCGGGCGCGCGCCAACGGCGGCCCGGAATCCTGTTGCATCCGCTTCCGTCCGCGTGGCGGCGCTACCCGCTACGTCCGCGTGGAGATCCAGGCCGACCCGCAACGCTCGACCGGATCGGCCAGCCTGTTCGGCGTCATGCGGGACAC
>JAYTIS010000398.1:0-2500 GCA_043731725.1 Novosphingobium sp. | reverse complement strand
TGTCGGCATCGGGGCGATCAGGGCTGGCCAGCGCAGCGGCAAATTTGCTGGGTCCCGCCAGAGCGGGCGCCACAACCATGGCGGCGACGAGTGAAGCTGCAAGCCAAGCGCGCATTTGGTACTCCATGAAGGTTGTGATGCCGAACGTAGCGTGACTTGGCCGCGCAGCCAAATGCGCATTTGCATCCTAGACTCGGCCTCGGCGCCATGCCATCGCGCCCGGGATGGCCGATAGCTTAATCCTTGAAGTTGCCGAATTCGAACACGATGTCCTGACCGGCATTTATTCGGAGGAAACCGGGCGTCCGCAGCCGCTGCGTTTTGCAATCACGGTCAAGCTGGCCTGCGCGCCGCATTACGCACCCGATACGCCGCTCAGCGCGAGCAAGAATTACATGGACCTGAAGTTTGCCGCGAGCCAGGCGCTGCCGCAGGGGGTGCATTTCAAACTGATTGAGGCGGTCGCCGATCACATTTGCGAGACGCTGTTCGTCCAGGACCCCCGGGTTCAGGCAGTGACGGTCAAGATCGTCAAGCTGGCGATCAGCGAAAACGGTGAGAAGATCGGCATCACGCTGACTCGCGAGCGGCGCTGATGGAGTTGCTCGCAGTCCAGCCGCTGCCGGATCTGCCCAGCGCTGCTGCGGCCGTTTTCCACCGAGACTTTCTGCCCCGCGCGGCCACATTGCTGGGCAGCGGGGCGCAATGCCTGACCTTGGTCTTTACCGCTGCCGGTCACACCCATCGCGGCTGGCGGCTGGCGGCAGTACAGACACTGGCGCGCGAGCATGTTCCGGCGCGGGTTAATGCGCTGGCCGGCGGAAATGCGGCGGCAGTGACAGCGGCGCTGGCCTATCTCGGCGCTGCCAAAGGGGTGACGGGGCAATATTTGCTACTTGATGACGCGGGGGCTGGTCCTGTGGTATTGTCTGCCGAATGAGCACGCTCGCACCTCTTGTTGACCAGTTCCAGCGACGGATCAGTTATCTGCGGCTCTCAGTGACCGATCGCTGCGATCTGCGCTGCGCCTATTGTATGCCCGAACGGCAGACCTTCCTGCCGCGCAGTGAAGTGCTGAGCCTTGAGGAGCTTCATCAGCTCGCGCTGGGCTTCATCGCTCGCGGGGTGACCAAGATCCGGCTAACCGGTGGCGAGCCGCTGGTGCGGCGCGATATGCTCCAGTTGGTGCAAGCGCTGGGGCGTCAGCTTGGCAGCGGGCTCGAAGAGCTGACGATGACCACCAATGGCACCCGGCTCACCGAATTTGCGGATGACTTGGCGGCGGCTGGCGTGAAGCGGATCAACGTCTCGCTCGATACGCTTGACCGTGCCAAATTCGCTGCGCTAGCCCGGCGCGACAGCCTGCCGCAAGTGCTCGACGGACTGGCTGCGGCGCGCGCGGCGGGGCTGGCGGTCAAGCTCAACACCGTGGCGCTGAAAGGGATCAATGAAGGCGAGCTGCCCGAGTTGATTGCTTGGGCGCATGGGCAGGGGTTCGACCTGACGCTGATTGAGGTGATGCCGTTAGGCGAGGTCGAGACTGACCGATTCGACCACTACTTGCCGCTCGATGCCGTGCGCACCGCGCTCGAGACGCGCTTTACGCTCACCCCCAGCGATCACCGTAGCGGCGGCCCAGCGCGCTATTTCGATGTGCCCGAAACTGGTGGGCGGCTGGGGCTGATCACGCCGCTGACGAACAATTTCTGCGAGGGCTGCAACCGTGTGCGGGTAACCGCGACCGGCCAGCTTTACGCTTGTCTGGGCGGGACCGAGCAGGTTGATCTTCGCGCCGCCTTGCGCAGCGACGATCCTGACACGGCGCTGTCCGCCGGACTCGATCAAGCGATGCGGATTAAGCCCGAGCGGCACCACTTTGCGATAAGTGCGCCCGGGGCTGCCCCTGCCCTGGCGCGCCACATGTCGCTGACCGGCGGCTGATTTGAGCGCACGGCTGGTCTTCCTGGGGCGGCTTGAAGATGCCGTCGGCGCAAGCGAGCTTTCGGTGACGCCCGGTCCGCTCGAAGCGGTGCTCGCGGCGCTTGAACCCGGTCTCGCGGTTGCCTTGCTGGGCGAGCGGGTGCGCATGGCGCTCAACGGCGTGCTGATTGCCGAGCGCGGTGGGATCGTGCTGCGTGAGAATGATGAATTGGCCTTTCTTCCTCCGGTTAGCGGCGGCTGACATGGCGGCCGATGCGCGCTTGCTCGATGCGTCGTTCGATCCGATTGGTGAACAGGCGGCGTTCAATGCTGCACAGCGCGGGGCCGGGGGGATTGTCAGTTTCTTGGGCCAAGTCCGCGCCGACGGCGCCGACCTCCTAGAATTGCGCCATTATGCCCCGCTGACATTGCCGGCGATGCGCGAATTGGGGGCAGTATGCGAGGCGCGCTGGCAGCTGCATGGGCTGCTGATCCTGCACCGAACCGGGCAATTGGCCCCCGGCGAGCCAATCGTGTTGGTCGCCGCGGCTGCGCCCCACCGCCGACAGGCCTTTGCCGC
>JAYTIS010000397.1:0-3573 GCA_043731725.1 Novosphingobium sp. | reverse complement strand
TTATCAATGGCCGACGCGATTGTTCTGGCTGGTACTGCAGCGGTCGAGAAGGCCGCAAAGGATGCTGGCTTCGCCCTGACCGTGCCATTTACCGGCGGTCGCGGCGATGCGACGCAGGACTGGACCGATGTCGAAAGCTTCGACGTGATGGAGCCCAAGGCTGACGGTTTCCGGAACTATCTGGCGACCAAACACAGCGTCAAGACCGAGGAGCTGCTGCTGGACCGGGCCTCGCTGCTCGGCCTGTCGGCGCCCGAGATGACCGTCCTGCTTGGCGGCTTGCGCGTACTCGGCGCCAACCACGGCGGCAGCAGCAACGGCGCATTCACCACCCGGCCGGGCCAATTGACCAACGACTTCTTCGTCAATCTGTTCAACAACGGCACCTTCTGGGAAGTGGTCGATACCAGCGGCGATGAAGAGTTCGTCGGGCGGGATCGCCTGGGCAAGCACGAATTGTGGCGGGGGACGCGGACCGATCTGATCTTCGGTTCGAACAGCCAGTTGCGCGCTACTGCCGAGGTCTATGCCGAGCGCGGCAACGAAGAAAAGTTCGCGCGCGATTTCATCGCAGCCTGGACCAAAGTGATGAACGCTGATCGGTTCGATCTGGCAGCAGCCAACCCGGCGCATCCGGTTGAACTGACGAACTGAAACGGCGTGAAATGGATACAGGCGGGGCGGAGCAACATCCGTCCCGCCTGCACTTCCCACTCTGGTCGGCTTGCGCTAACCCCGCGCCATGCCCGCTACCCCCGCCTGGCCCCCGAAAAGCGCGCCGCGGCTGTTTGTCGCGGGACCGCTGGCGCTTGACACCACGTTATCGATCGAAGGCCCGCAGGGGCATTATCTGGCGCGGGTAATGCGCGTGGCAGCGGGCGACGGCGTCGTGCTGTGCGATGACCTGACCGGCGCGTGGGCGGCACGCGTGGTGGCAGCGGACAAACGCGCGGTTTCGCTGCAGGTTGAGGCCTTACTCGGCCCGCGCGAGGAAGTGCCGGATTTCACGCTGTGCGCTGCGCTGCTCAAGAAAGACCGGTTCGATTTGGTGTTGGAAAAAGCCTGCGAGCTTGGCGTCCGTTCGATCCAGCCGGTGCTCACCCGGCGCTGCGTGGCGGACAAGCTCAACCTAGAGCGCGCGCGCAGCATTTTGATCGAGGCGGCGGAGCAATGTGCGCGCACTGCCCTGCCACACTTGCTCGCCCCAGTGAAGCTGGAGGCCTTGCTGAAAGGCTGGCAGCCGGAGCGTGCGCTATTCTTTGCCGATGAAACGGGCGGGGAGAATGCTGCGCAGCAATTTGCGACGTGGCCCGGTCCGGCCGCGTTGCTGACCGGGCCAGAAGGCGGGTTCGACGCGGCTGAGCGCGCGGCGATCTGTGCGCTGCCGCAGACTCACGCGATCACCCTTGGCCCGCGGGTGCTGCGCGGAGAGACGGCGGCCATTGCCGGAACTGGGCTGTGGATGGGGGTCAGCGGCGATTGGCACAGCGGGTGCTAAAAACGCTAGCGCCGGGCCCGGCAATTTACTAACTCCGCGCCGATGAGCACCAGACAAGTTTCAGATCGCAACGATCCTGTAATCGAACACCGCGACCAATTGCTGGCGCCGATGATAGAGGGAGAAAAACCAGCAGCGGCTTGGCGGATCGGCACCGAGCACGAGAAGCTGGTCTATTGTGCCAAGGATCATCACGCGCCGTCGTATGACGAACCCGGCGGGATCCGCGATTTGCTGATGGCGCTGACCGACTACGGCTGGGAGCCGGTGATCGAGAACGGTAACGTCATCGCACTCTCAGGCAGCGATGGCGCGGTCAGCCTGGAGCCGGCCGGGCAGCTTGAACTGTCGGGCGCGCCGCTGGAGAACCTGCACCAGACCTGCGCCGAAACCGGGCGTCACCTCGATCAAGTCAAAGCGATCGGGGCCAAGACCGGCACCGGTTTCCTGGGTCTGGGCATGTGGCCCGATAAACGCCGTGATGAACTGCCGATCATGCCCAAGGGGCGCTATGCGATCATGCTCGACCATATGCCGCGTGTCGGCGGCATGGGGCTCGACATGATGCTGCGGACTTGCACCATCCAAGTGAACCTCGACTATTCGAGCGAGGCCGATATGGCGCAGAAGTTCCGCACGTCATTGGCGCTGCAACCGCTCGCCACCGCGCTGTTCGCCAATTCGCCGTTTACCGAGGGCAAGCCCAACGGGTTCCTTTCGTACCGCAGCCACATCTGGTCGGACACCGATCCGCACCGCACCGGCATGCTGCCGTTCGTATTCGAAGACGGGTTCGGCTATGATCGCTACGCCGAATATATGCTCGACGTGCCGATGTATTTCGTCTTCCGCGACGGCAAATATATCGACGCGGCCGGGCACAGTTTTCGCGATTTTATGAAGGGCAAACTGGCGGTGCTGCCGGGCGAATTGCCCCGCGCGAGCGACTGGGTCGATCACCTTTCGACGGCCTTTCCTGAAGTGCGGCTGAAGAGCTTTCTTGAAATGCGCGGTGCCGATGGCGGACCATGGAGCACGATTTGCGCGCTGCCCGCGTTCTGGGTCGGGTTGCTTTACGACCAAGGCGCGCTCGATGCGGCGTGGGATCTGGTCAAAGACTGGGACATGGACGGACGCGAGGCGCTGCGCTGCACCGTGCCCAAGCTGGGGCTCGATGCACCACTGCCCGGCGGCGGGACGCTAAAAGATGTCGCTCGCGAGGTGTTGGCAATCAGCCGCGCCGGGCTCAACGCCCGCGGGCGGCTCAACAAGTCGGGCGACAACGAAAGCGGCTTTCTTGCCCCGCTCGATGAGATCGTTGCCAGCGGCAAGGTTCCGGCGCAGCGGCTACTCGACAAATACAACGGCGAATGGGGCGGCGATATGAGCCGGGTGTACGAGGAGAGTTTCTGATGATCGTGGTGGTTGGGCAATTCCGGATGCCGGCAGAAAACATGGCGGCGGCGCGGCCGCTGATGGAAAAGGTGATGACAGCAACCCGCGCCGAAGACGGCTGCGTCGAATACAATTATGCCGAGGACGTGCTCGATCCGGGGCTAATCCGGGTCAGCGAAGTGTGGCACAGCCGCGCGCAACTGAACGCCCATATCAAAACCTCGCACATGGTCACTTGGGGCGAGGAGCGCACCGCGCTAGGGCTCAGTGGGCGCGCGATAACGGTGTTCGAGGCGGATGATGGGGTTGTGTTCTAACTATTCGGCGGGCTGAATTACCACCCGTCGCCCTGCCCGCCCGCTCCATAACCGGCGCAGGCGGCTTGTGACCAGCCCATGCGCCTCCATCCAGTCCGAGTAAGCGCGATACTTCGGGTCTTCGACCAGCAGGTGGCGTTCCTCGGTTTTGGCGCGCCAGAAATAGATCGCGCTGACGCTGCCAAGGAAAAATGTGTTGCGGATGGCGTCGACCGCCGAGCCACTGGTGACCACGAACGGCATCGAGGCGGCCCACCAGAAGGCGTTCTTGGACAAGTACGCCGGGTGCCGCGTGAATGCAAAGGGTCCATTCGTCAGTATGCCGCGATAGGTCAGATTGGAGAACCGTATACCAAAGGCCAT
>JAYTIS010000396.1:0-2906 GCA_043731725.1 Novosphingobium sp. | reverse complement strand
ATGATCCCCTCCTCCACCAGCCACCGCGCCAGCTTGGCGACCCGTTCGACCTTGTCCGCCACCGTGCCCAGCTTTTCGTGGAAGGTAATCCGTGCCAGTCCTTCGGCGTGCTCGGCCACCGTCTTCTTGCGGTCCTGCTCCCAGAAGAACCGCGCATCGCTGAGCCGCGCGGCGAGGACTTTGCGGTTACCGTCAATGATTGCCGCGCCATGATCGCTGGCGGCGATATTGGCAGTGCAGACGAAGGCATTGGCAAGTGTACCGTCCGCCTCGCAGACAAAATACTTCTGATTTGTCCGCGCGGTTAACTGGATAACTTCAGGCGGAACCTCAAGATAGTCCGCGTCAAATCGGCCGAGCAGCGGCACTGGCCATTCGGTTAGCCCGGCGTTCTCAATCACGAGGCCCTCATCGTCGATCAGCGTCAGCCCGGCTGCCTGAGCGACGGCGCGCGATTGGGCGCGGATTAGGTCTTGCCGCTCGACATGATCGACGATCACATGCGCGGCGCGCAGCTTGGTCTGGTAATCGGCGGCATTGCCGATGGTGATGTCACCGCTGTGGTGGAACCGATGCCCGTGTGTGGCATAACCCGCGCTGACCCCGCCCACTTCGCAGGCCACCAAATCATCGCCCAGCAGCGCGACGATACCTGACAGCGGGCGCACCCAGCGCAAGCTCTCGGTGCTGAGCGAGGCCGCGCCCCAGCGCTGCGATTTGGGCCAGGGGAAGGCACGGATGATCGCCGGGATCGCCTCGGCCAGCACATCGGCGGTGGCGCGGCCCGGTTTTTCGGTGACCGCGAACAGCACTCCGTCCCGCTCGGTCAGCTGGGCTTCGGTCAGGCCCGTCTTGCGCAGGAACCCCTCGAGCGCTTGCGGTGGTGCACCTACGCGCGGGCCTTTGAGTTCTTCGCTGACGGCAGCGGTGGCGACCGGCAGGTTGCGCGCAATCAGGGCCAGGCGGCGCGGGGTTGACCACACGGTGACTTCGCCCAGCGTCACCCCCGCCGCCCCGAGTTCCTTGCGCAGCAACTTCTCCAGATCGGCCCGCGCGCCGGCCTGCATCCGAGCGGGAATCTCCTCGCAGCGCAGTTCGAGCAGGAAGTCTTTCACAGCACCCACTCCGGGTAATCGCCTTGCCACGCCGCGGTGTTCTTCTCGATCCACGCCTGGCAGCTGCCCTTGGCCAGATCGCGCACGCGCCCGATGTAGCTGGCGCGTTCCTGCACGCTGATCACGCCGCGCGCTTGTAGCAGGTTGAACAAGTGGCTGGCCTCGATCGCCTGTTCATAGGCGGCGAGCGGAATGTGGGCGTCAAGGCAGCGCTGGCATTCGGCTTCGGCCTTGGTGAAGCCGTCGAACAGGCTGGCGGTGTCGGCCACTTCGAAATTGTATTTCGACATCTCCTGCTCGTTCTTCAGGAACACCTCGCCATAGCTGACGCCTTCGTTGTTGAACGCCAGATCATAGAAATTGTCGACGCCCTGGATGTACATCGCCAACCGCTCGAGCCCGTAAGTCAGCTCGCCCGCGACCGGCTTGCAATCGAACCCGCCCATTTGCTGGAAATAGGTGAACTGACTGACTTCCATCCCGTCGCACCATACTTCCCAGCCCAGCCCCCAGGCGCCCAAGGTGGGGCTTTCCCAGTCATCCTCGACAAACCGGATATCGTGCAGCAGCGGGTCGATCCCGATCGCGAACAGGCTCTCAAGATAAAGCTCCTGCAGCCCCGCCGGGTTAGGCTTCATGATCACTTGGTATTGGTAATAGTGCTGAAGCCGGTTGGGGTTCTCACCATAGCGACCGTCGGTGGGACGGCGACTGGGCTGGACATAGGCGGCCTTCCACGGCTCAGGGCCGAGTGCACGCAGCGTCGTGGCCGGGTGAAAGGTGCCTGCGCCCATCCGCATGTCATAGGGTTGCAGGATCAAGCAGCCCTGTGCGCTCCAGAAGGCGTGGAGCCGCAGGATCATGTCCTGGAAGCAAAGAGGCGGCGCGGGCGTCGTCATCGCCGGGTCTGTGGCGGATGGGCCGGTTACGGTCAATATCCGCAATCGTTCATCGACTGGCAGCAATTGCCTAGGTAGGACGCGGAGATGACCCTGACCAAGCGCCTGATTGCCCCGCTGTTTGCGCTGATTGCCCTAACTGGGAGCGGCAATGCCCCGGCCGAACAGCGCCATCCTACCCCGCAACCAGTGGTCGCCGTAAAGCTGGACGAGCCTGTGGTCCAGGCGCACCCGGCGCTGTGGAAGCTGTCCGACCATGACACCACAATTTACTTGTTCGGCACGATCCACTTGCTGCCGCCGGGGATCGATTGGCTGAACGGCCCACTGTCCTTCGCGCTTGACCATTCAGAAACGCTGATGACCGAGCTGCCCGACCTGCCCCCGGGCGATGTTGCGGCGGCATTGCTCAGGCATGGCAGCCTGCCCGCTGATAAGAACTTGCGCAAGATGATGAGTGACAAGGAGCGCACGCAATTGGAGGCGGTGCTAACCCGGCTCGGGCTGCCGCTGACAATCTTTGACCGCAAGAAGCCGTGGGTGGCAGCGGCTACCTTGCCGATCCTGCAACTGCAAAAGGCTGGCTACAATCTTGAATCTGGAGCCGAGAATTCGCTGACCAAGCGCGCCACCGGGCTGGGCCATGCCCGCGGCGGGTTGGAGACGGCCGATTTCCAGTTCGGTCAGTTCGATAAGTTGAGCGATGCGCAGCAGCTCGAATACCTGGGTGCAGTGCTCGAAGCCCTGCCCCAGATCAATAGCGAGATTGCCAAGATGGTCGGCCACTGGTCGCGCGGCGATGCCGCGGCGTTGGCGGCACAGCTTAACGCCGATAGCGACAGCCCGGTCTTGGCCGAGGCGCTGATTTTCAGCCGTAACCGCAATTGGGCGG
>JAYTIS010000395.1:0-2691 GCA_043731725.1 Novosphingobium sp. | reverse complement strand
AAGCAGGGGACTTGGCAACTGGGCAGGGCCATAACCGCTGCTAGGGGCGGTGCAATGCCTGTACTGCACCACCCACCGCCGCGTCGCGCGCCCGCGCAGTGGCGGCGAGCATGGGGTGCGGCGCTTGCGCATAAGCGCTGGGGCTCATTCCCATGAAGCGTCGGAAATCGCGCACGAAGTGTGCTTGATCGACGTAGCGATCATCGAGCATGCTGGTCCAGGTCTGGGCCGGATTAAGCAAAAAGCGGGCTAGGCTGCGGGTAAAACGCTGACGGCGCAGCAGCAGCTTGGGCGAGAAGCCGAACGCTTTGAGGCAAAATCGTTCGAGCGTGCGTGACGACAACCCAAGATGATCGGCCAGATCGCCCACCGCACCGAATTGCTCATCCAGCAGTAGCCGGTGAGTGGAGCGAATGCGCTCCTCATTCTCGCCCGGGCGATTGGCCGTGAGCAGCGCGATGAAGTGTTGTTCGAGCCGGGTAGCGGCCTTCATTGGACTTGGCCCATCAGCGAACACCAGGTCGAAAATCGGGCTGAGTGCACGCCACGCTGGCTCGGTTGCGGCATCGCTGATGCGGTCGGCAAAGTCGGCTGCCGGCGCGGCGACAAACCGCGCCCAACCCAGCGGGAGAATGCCGATCCCCCAAATGCGGGCGCTGCCGATGGTGATCCGAGTAGCGGAGCTGGTCGGTCCGCTGGCCATCATACCGGCGCGCAGTTGCAGTGGCTGCGGGACGATTGCAGCGGCTGCATCTCCGGTTTGGGCCATCCGTAAGCTGGCCCATTCGGGTAACAACCAGTCCTCGATCCGCTGCGCATCTGCCAGCTTCACATCCATCATGTAAAACGAGGAAATATACGGCCTGAGCCGCTCCGAAGGCATGAAAAAGCTCAGCTCGACCGGAAGGTCGGGGAGCGACGCGCAGCAATCTTCCGGCACTTTGACCCTCGCAACCCTAAATACAGCACCGGAGAGTGTGTCGCACCGGTGCCACAAGGGCAAGTGCTAGGACTAGGGGCGGTGTAAAGCCTGGACTGCCGCCCCAGCCGCGACCGTGCGGCCTTGGGCTGCGGCGCGCAGCACCGGGTGATCGAGCGCACGATAGCGGCGCGGGCTCATCCCCATGAAGCGGCGGAAATCGCGCACGAAATGCGCCTGATCGACATAGCGGGAATCGAGTGTTCGAAGCCAGGTTAGCGAAGGGTCGAGCATGAATTGGGCCAAGCAGCGCAAGAACCGCTGGCGGCGCAGCAATAGCTTGGGCGAGAAACCAAACGCTTTGAGGCTGAGCCGCTCGAGCGAGCGTGAGGAAATACCAAGTTGTTCGGCCAGTTCGGTTACCGAGGCCACAACTTCATCGATCAACGCTGTGTGCGCCGCATGAGTCCGGTTTTCGTCCACATGCGGAGGAGACCGAGTGAGCAGCTCAAGCAGAAAAGCGTCAATCCGCTGGGCTTCCTGCGCGAGGTGAGCCGGCCCGCTGAACACAGCTGCCGGGAGCGGGACAAACTGCGCGCAGCATGGCTCGTCGGCCACGGCCACGGTCCGGTCGACATAGTCGCAGGCCGGGACACCAATCAGGCGCAGCCAGCCGAGCGGCAGCAGTCCCACGCCCCTGCTGCGGATGTTGCCGCTCAGTCTAAAATGCTGGGCGCGGCTAGTCGGACTGGTAAGGATCGCAGGCGGGAGCGGCTGCAGCGGATCGTCGCCCAACCCCGTGCTCCAGTCGCCGCCGCTCGAAAAGCGCAAATTCGCCCACTCAGGATGCAGCCGGTCCTCGACCGCGTCATTGTCAGCAGATTGCCTGAGGTCAGATAATAGGTCGAGACATAGGGCGTGAGCGCACACGAAGGCATGAAGAAATGCGCTGCGACCGCACTGTCAAGGGCCTCCTCAGCATTTCCAACCTCCCTATAGGCGGTCCGCATTCTCCGCCGCCCCCATGAGTGTCCACCCAAAGAGTGACAGGCAAGCCCTACTTCCCGTTTTTAATGGAAAAAGGGCGCGGAGTTGGTCAACCAACCCGCGCCCTTTCAATCCTCTACAGGCAAAGCGCCGAGCCGTTCAGGCCGGCAGCGCGCCCTTAGCCTGTGCAATGACGGTCGCGAAGATCGCGCTTTCGTTCATCGCCAGATCGGCCATGGTTTTGCGGTCGAGCTCGATGCCGGCCAGCTTGGTGCCGAAAATGAATTGCGAATAGGTTAGTCCTTCAGCGCGAACCGCAGCATTGATGCGCTGGATCCACAGCGCGCGGAAACTGCGCTTCTTAACCTTACGATCGCGGTACGCATACTGGCCGGCCTTTTCGACCGCCTGACGCGCGACGCGGATGGTGTTTTTGCGGCGGCCCCGATAGCCAGCAGCTTGTTCGAGGATCCGCTTGTGCTTGGCGCGGGTGGTAACACCGCGTTTAACTCTTGCCATTGTTCAGTACTCCGAATTTGTCTTGCCGCGATATCTCGCGTCAGATCGCTTAACCCAGCCCGTAAGGCGCCCACTTCTTGATCACTTTTGCATCTGCATCTGAGATCGTGTCAGTGCGCCGGTGCTGGCGGATGTACTTGGCATTGTGGCTCATCAATCGGTGTCGTTTGCCAACCGCACCGTGCTTAATCTTGCCGGTGGCGGTGAGCTTGAAGCGCTTTTTGACGCCGCTCTTCGTCTTGAGCTTGGGCATTTTCGTCTCCTTG
>JAYTIS010000394.1:0-2957 GCA_043731725.1 Novosphingobium sp. | reverse complement strand
TCAAGGACAAGGAAAACACCGCCGAGGTTGCGCCGATCTTCGAAGCGCTGCCGTGGCGCGGTGTTTACGAAGCGGCAACTGCGTTCCTGTCCACCGAGCGTGGTCAGGCGCTGCGCAAGGCCGAGCCGTCGCTGGTCGAAATCCTCGACGACCACGAGGCTTTGCGCAAACTGCCCGAAGGTACGCTGGCGCATGTCTATTGCGATTTCATGGAACGCGAAGGATTGTCGGCGCAAGGGCTGGCTGACGAACTCGACAAGTACCGCCGGCCTGACCAGTATTTCAACGACCAGGCCGACTGGTACTTCCGCCGCATGCGTGACACCCATGACCTTATGCACATCCTGTCGGGGTTCGGCCGCGACGCGCTGGGCGAACAGTGCGTGCTGGCCTTCACCTACAGCCAGCAGCCCGCGCTCGCGCACCTGTTCCTCGGTTACGCCGGGGCTTATGAAATCAAGCGCCGGATGAAGACCCGGGCGCCGATTTTCGGCGCAGTGCGCGAAGCCCAGCGGATGGGCCGGGCCTGCCCGCGGCTGATCGAGCAACCGATCCTCGAACTTCTGGCGACCCCGTTCAACGAATTGCGTGCCCGGCTGAACATCCAGCCGCCGCTGCTGTACCGGCAGGCTCACGATATGTGGCGCGCGCAGGGAATCGATCCTTACGATCTGCTTCCGCCGGAAAAGATGGCGGCCTAAGCCGCTACTTCGTTTTCGCCTTGCCCTTGTGCTCGGCGATCAGCTTGTCGAGTTCATCGATCCGCAGCCGTTCGGGCGTGCCTTTGGGCAGGCCCTTGAGCCGACACGCAGCCCACAGGCTCTTGCGCTCGCTTTCGAGCGCCTTGAGGTAGAGATCGGCCATCGGTTTTTTGCTTTCGGTTGCGTGGGCTCAGCGCAATTCTTTGCGGATCACCAGTTTGAGCCCCGACCAGACCTCGTCCACCGCGCAGACCTTGGTGTCAACAAATCCCAGCGGCAGGCAAAGTTCGCGGATGGTGTCTTCGGTGATGTCGGTCGGCACTTTCGAGGCCTGCTTGGGCCAGCTGACCCAGACCTGACCTGCGGGTTCGATCTGGTGGCGCAATTGGTTCAACCGCTGTTCGAGCACCGCACGCTCGGTTACGAAAATATGTGCGGCGTCGATTCCCTGTGCGGGGTCGGCAATGGGGATCAGGTCGAGCGCATAGTCGCCGATCTCTTCCGCGACACTGTCGGGCATCATATCGAACCAAACCCGCTGGCCATTGCGCAGCCCCAGCTTCATCGCCAAGGGTTTGCCCGAATAGCCCTCGGTCATCAGCCCTCTATCCAGTCACGGAAGAAGCTGTCGCTGGCTTCGCGCAGGGCGGTGAGGGGGATGTTTGCCAAAACCCTGCTGTCATCTCTCAGGATTAAGGCGTCTCCACCAACACGCCCCATATGTATGACATTCGTTGTCGGATCGCTCTCATTTGTGAAGTGCTCGAGGTCTGTAGAAGACGGTGTCGTGAACACGTAACGCGCTTGGCCTTCTGCAAAATATGACCAACTATAAGTGTAGTTCGAATATACTTCGGCTCCAAAACCACCACAAAGAGCCATTTCGGCGAGCGCCACTGCAAGCCCTCCGTCAGAAACGTCGTGAACGGAACTGACCCTGCCACTTTCGATCAACGAGCGCACGAACTCGCCGTTCCTGCGTTCTGCTTCCAGATTTACGCCAGGAGGTGCGCCAACTTCTCGGCCATTGCATTCTCGCATCCACAATGACTGGCCGACTTCGCCTCCATGCTCGGGGTCACCCAGAATCCAGATCAGGTCACCCTCAGCCTTAAACCCAATCGTTGCCATCTTCTCATGGTCGTCCATCAACCCAACGCCGCCGATCGCCGGGGTCGGCAGGATCGCGGAGCCGCCGCCGGTTGCCTTGCTCTCGTTGTAGAGCGACACGTTCCCGCTCACTATTGGGTAATCCAAAGCCCGGCAAGCGTCGCCCATACCGCGCAGGGCCTCGACGATCTGGGCCATGATCTCGGGCCGCTGCGGGTTGGCGAAGTTGAGGCAATTGGTGATTGCCAAGGGTTTGGCGCCGACTGCTGACAAATTGCGGTAAGTTTCCGCGACCGCCTGCTTGCCGCCCTCGTATGGATTGGCATAGACATAGCGCGGGGTGCAGTCGGTGGTCATGGCGAGCGCTTTCTTGCTGCCGTGGATCCGCACCACCGCCGCGTCACCGCCAGATTTCTGCATCGTGTCCGCGCCGACCTGGCTGTCGTATTGCTCCCAGATCCAGCGCCGGCTGGCCAGATCAGGGCAGGCCATCAGCTTGAGCAAGTCCGCACCGATGTCGGTGCTCTCGGGCACCTCGCCGAGCGGCGCGACATTGGCCCAGACCTTGTATTCTTCAAGGCTGAGGTGCGGGCGGTCATACAGCGGCGCGTCTTCCGCCAAGGGCCCGAGCGGGATGTCGCAAACCACCTCGCCCTGCCACGTCAGCACCATGTGGCCGGTGTCGGTAACCTCGCCGATCACCGCGAAATCCAGCTCCCACTTCTTGAAGATCGCCTCGGCCATCGGCTCCTTGCCGGGCTTGAGCACCATCAGCATCCGCTCCTGGCTCTCGCTCAGCATCATTTCGTAGGGCGTCATGCCTTCCTCGCGGCACGGCACCTTGTCCATGTTGAGCACGATCCCGGCCTTGCCGTTGGTCGCCATTTCGACGCTGGAAGACGTAAGCCCGGCCGCGCCCATATCCTGGATCGCAACAATCGCATCGGTCGCCATCAGTTCAAGGCAAGCCTCGATCAGTAGCTTTTCGACGAATGGATCGCCGACTTGGACTGTCGGGCGTTTCGCATCGATATCATCGCCGAAGTCGGCGCTAGCCATGGTCGCGCCGTGAATCCCGTCCCGCCCGGTCTTCGAGCCGACATAGACTATCGGGTTCCCCAGCCCGGTGGCGGCGGAATAGAAGAT
>JAYTIS010000393.1:0-3316 GCA_043731725.1 Novosphingobium sp. | reverse complement strand
GAAGACCCGCTCAAGCCCGAAGACCCGTACCCGCGGGTTAAAGCGCTGCGCGATACGATGCGCGCCGAGGGTGTCCCCGATGATGTGCCAATCGTCATGGCCGGCGGGGTGTGGTTCCTGCGCGAATGGGAACACTGGGTCGACAATCCCGAACTCGGCAGCATCGCTTTCCAGTTCGGCACCCGGCCCTTGCTAACCGAGGAAAGTCCGATCCCTCAGGGTTGGAAAGATGCCTTGCGTGAGATCAATGAGGGCGATGTGCTGTTGCACCGGTTTTCACCCACGGGGTTCTATTCCTCGGCGGTGATCAACCCGTTCCTGCGCAGCTTGCAGGCCCGGTCGGAGCGCCAAATACCCTATTCCAAGGTTGAGGCCGGCGAGCACACCGTGCGGCTTGACGTGGGGGTCAGAGGTAAGAACTTCTGGGTTACGCCCAAGGACCTCGACCATGCCCGCGAATGGGTACTGCAAGGCTTCACCGATGGGCTGCGCACACCGGATGATACGATCGTGTTCGTCGATCCGGCCGAACGTGGGATGATCCACCAGGATCAGAAAGACTGCATGGGCTGCCTTTCGCACTGCGGGTTCTCGTCATGGAAGGACCATGACGATTATACTACCGGGCGGCTCGCCGATCCGCGCAGCTTTTGCATTCAGAAGACGCTGCAGGACATCGCGCATGGCGGCGATATTGACCAGAACCTGATGTTCGCCGGGCATGCCGCTTACCGGTTCAAACAAGACCCGTTCTATTCGAACAAGTTCACTCCTTCGGTCAAGCAGCTGGTCGACCGGATTTTGACCGGAGACTGAGTGGTGGCCGCGGCTCCCGCATTCAAACTGCTTTTAGCCGAAAGCCTCGAGGGGCCCAAGCTGTTGCTCAGTTTGATCCAGTCCGGCGTGCCGATGGCCCGCGGTGACGGACGGTCGGTGATCGTTTATCCCGGTTTTCTGGCTAACGATTTGTCGACCCTGCGGCTGCGCCGCTCGCTCACCGCCGCCAATTACGAAGCATTTGGCTGGGGGCTGGGTTCAAACTGGGGCGCGCGGGTTAATACACTCGACAGGTTGGTGCAGCGGCTCGAAGCGGCGGTGGCGCAATGCAATGGCGCCAAAGCCAGCTTGATCGGGTGGAGCCTCGGCGGGATTTACGCCCGAGAAGTCGCCAAGTTGCGGCCCGATCTGGTTGACAGGGTGATTTCGCTAGGCTCTCCTTTTTCCGGGGATATGCGCGCTAACAATGGCTGGTGGCTGTATGAATTCATCAACGACCATCCGGTCGATGCGCCGCCACTGGAAATCGATGCGCCGGTTAAACCGCCGGTACCGACTTATGCGGTGTGGTCGCCAATCGACGGGGTAGTCGCACCGGAATCGGCACGCGGTCTGCCATGCGAGAGTGATCGCCAAATCGAACTAAGAATACGACATCTGTCGTTGGCGCGCGCGCCAGAAGCAATCACGCTAATCGGAGAGCTTTTGGCCGAGCCACGAAGTTAACCGCGCGGATCGGGGCCATAGCGGTTGGGCCCCTTGCTCCCCGGCAGCATTGCCATAAATACGCTCGCTAAATTGGCCATGATCACTGCCCAGTCGATCAGCCACGTCCAGCCATCGAAACTGAGCCTCGCATTCATGCCCCACGCGGCAGAGATGGCAGTCCGCGCTAGCCAGATTGCGAAGCCAAGCACCGCGAGCCACGCCCACCCGCTGCTGCGCCCACTGTCGTGCAGCCGCCGCACCAGCAATGCCGGCACGGGCAGGGCCAGCAGCAAGGTAGCGGCATCGACGGCCAGCATGTGCGCTTCGTGAGTCAGCGCCAGCCCGGTTGCGAACGACAAGGGCACCGAGAGCAGTAAGCTGGCGAACAGGTAGCTGATCAGTTCACTGCGGGTTGCTCGTCCGCCCAGGGTAAACGTGTGGCGAAGCACCTGCCACGGTCCGGCGGACGCCACCGGCACCGCCGGATTGGGCGGGCGCTCAGTCAAATTCCCAGGCACGTTCACCGTGGCTGGATAGATCGAGGCCCTCGCGCTCGTCATCCTCGCTGACCCGCATCGGGACGACTAGGCTGACCAACGCCGCAATCACCGCGGTGGCAATTGCCGACCACAGCGCAACCGCTCCCACGCCGACGACTTGCGCAAAGAACTGTTGGATCAAGGTCACCCCATCATCATAGCCAACGCCCCCCAATTCGGGGGCAAGAAATACCGCCAGCAGCAGCGAACCGGTGATCCCGCCGACCCCGTGAACTGCAAAGACATCCAGCGAATCGTCGATGGCCAACTTGTGCTTGATCCACTGGATCATCGGGAAACAGACCAGAGCGGCGAGCGCGCCCATGACGATTGCCGCACCGGGCGAGACGTACATCGCCGCCGGGGTAATCGTCGCCAGGCCGGCCACCGCTCCGGTCGCAAAGCCGACCCCGGTCGGTTTTCCCACCTTGATTTTTTCGATCACTAGCCAGATCAGCGCGGCCACGCTGGCACCGAGTTGGGTGTTGATGATCGCGATTGAGGCGTTGTCATCGGCCGCCAGCGCGGAGCCGCCATTGAAACCGAACCAACCAACCCACAGCAGGCCTGCGCCGGCCATCGCCAGCGCCGGGCTGTGCGGTAGCATCAGCTGGCGTGGAAAACCCTGCCGTTTGCCGATCAACAAGGCCGCGACCAGTGCCGAAACGCCGGCAGTGGTGTGGACCACTATCCCGCCGGCAAAATCCTTGGTGCCCATTGCGGTTGCCAGCCATCCGCCGCCCCAGACCCAGTGCGCCACCGGGACATAGACAACTAGGCTCCACAAGGCGCAGAACCCGACCACCCAGCCGAACCTGGCGCGGTCAACCCAGGCTCCAATCATCAGCGCAGGGGTGATGGCCGCGAAGGTCAATTGGAACAGCGCAAAAGTGCGTTCGCTGATCGCGGAATCGCCGTGCAAGAGCCCGATCGTGTTGTTGAGCATCCAGCTGTTGCCGGTGCCGATCCAGCCATTGGTCGGATCACCGAACGCCAGCCGGTATCCAGCCACAATCCATAGCACCGACACCACCGCCGCAACTGCGCCAACTTGGACCATGACCGACAAAAAGCTTTTGGTCCGCACCAGCCCGCCGTAAAACAGCGTCAGTCCCGGCATGACCATAAGCAGGACCAGCGCTGAGCAAACCAGCACCCAGGCATTATCACCGCTGTTTAGAGCATCACCTGTAGCGGTGGCAGCAGCGCCTTGCGCCCAGGCGTGCAGTGGCACCATGTTGGCAGTGGCGGCAACGGCAAGAGCCGCAAACTTGCGCATTGAAGTCTCCCCC
>JAYTIS010000392.1:0-1817 GCA_043731725.1 Novosphingobium sp. | reverse complement strand
CGCCAGCGCCTCGATCTGGAGCACGCCGGGCATGATCGGGCGCCCGGGAAAGTGGCCCTGGAAGAACTGTTCGTTCATCGTCACGGCCTTGACCGCGTGAATGCTTTCGTTCGGCACCAGCGCGATCACGCGATCAACCAGCAGCATCGGATAGCGATGCGGCAGCGCCGCCATCACGCGGGTGACGTCGAAGGCGAGCGGTGCTTCAGCACCGCTCGCTTCGCTGGCTTCGATTTCGCTCATCCGGGATTAACGACCCGAAGTAGGCTTCTTGGCGGGTGCGGGCGCAACAGCAGCCGGAGCGCCGCCCTGTGCGGCTTCGGCAGCGCGCTGTTCGCGCACTTCGCGCGGTTCCCAACCGGCCGGCGGAACGATCTGCGCCGAAGGCAGCAGCACGTTGAGCTCGTCAAGCACCGACTGGTTGAGGTTGTAGGCATTGTTGGCCGAAATGATCGCGGTCGGGTTGACCAGGATGCTGATCTTGCGCTTGGCCATCGCGTTCTGCACCGCAGTGACCAACTTGTCGTTGATCTGCTCCTGCACGTAACCTTCGCTCAGCGCGACCGGCTGGAGGATGCCCTGCAGTTCCTGCTGGCCCGATTGCTGGAGCTGCTGGATGATCGCAGCCTGCTGGCGCAGCGCGTTCTGATCGGCATTGGATGCCTGGCGATCCTTGTTGAACTTGTCGGCCATCGGCTGGAGCTGCGCGGCGATGGCCTTTCGGCGCACCTCGGCGGCATCGAACTGCGCCTTGTAAGTGGTCAGGCGCTGGGTCTGCGCGGTCTTGTAAGCGTTCGAATTGGCGACAACCGCGTCGAGGTTGGCAACGCCCAGGCCGGGTGCGACCGCCAGGGGCGGCGTGTTGCCGGATTGCGCGATGGCTGGCGCCGCGATGGTGGTGGTGGCGAGCGTGGCGGCGACGAATGCAGACTTGATCAAGGTTTTCATCAGAACTGGGTTCCTACGTTGAAGCTGAAGGATTTGACGTTATCGCCAGCCTGCTTGAGCAGCGTCTTGGCAAAGTTGATGCGGAACGGACCGAAGGGCGAGTTCCAGTCGAAGCCGATACCGACCGACAGGCGCGGTTTGGGCGAGCTGCCGAAATAGAATTCGCGGAATGGCGAGATGCTGTTGCCGAGCGCGGTGTTGGCCACGCTGCCCGTGGTCCCGGCTAGGCACGCCGGCGGCGACGGATTTGTCGCGTTGGTCACCGTGGTGCTTGCAGTGGCCGCGCAACTCGTGTCGACCGCCGTGATCTGCGTGAAGAGCGCATTGCCAGCGGAATCGCGCGAGGGAATGAACAGCGGATTGTAGACCGGCGGCGTGTTGGTGATCGGGGTCTTGATGCCCCACACCGCGCCGGCATCCATGAAGATCGACGGACGGATGCCGAGTTCCTTGGCGCCCGAACCGAGCGGAATTTCCAGTTCGGCGTGCGCAAGATAGTAGTACCGGCCACCGAGCGCGTCATCGGTAAAGGTTTTCTTGTCGGTGCTGACGATGTTGGAATCGTAGAACGTTTTGCCATTGGCATCGGTCTGCGGAAGCAGCGGCTTGCGCACGACGCGTGGGCCCACGCCGCGGATATCAAAACCGCGGAAGTTGGGTTCCCCCAGCTGGAACCGGTCGGTCAGGTAGATATCGTCGGTGCCCGCAATGTTGCGGTTCCTGAACGCCTTGATCGCGCCCGCTTCACCGCGCAGCGAGAACACGAACTTCTTGGGCAGCGGGAAGTACCTGGCCGCGCTCGCGGTCAGCCGCGCGTAGCGCACCGATCCGCCGAGCCCGGCGAAGTCCGCACCAAGCACCGCCTGGAC
>JAYTIS010000391.1:0-2349 GCA_043731725.1 Novosphingobium sp. | reverse complement strand
ATAGCCGCACACCGTGGGCCTACATGGCACTCGCCGAGCAGGGCTTTGCCTATAGTTCGAGCGTCGCGCCGATTACGCATGATCACTATGGCTGGCGGGAGGCCCCGCGGTTTGCCTTCAAGCCGCTGCCGTGGAGTGATCTGATCGAAATTCCGGTCACGACCGCCCATTTTGCTGGGCGGCGGTTGGCCGCTGGCGGGGGCGGGTTCTTCCGCGTGTTGCCTTACGGCTTCTCACGCTGGGCAATCCGCCAGGTCAACACCCGCGACCAACGCCCGGCGGTGTTCTACTTCCATCCGTGGGAGATCGATCCTGATCAGCCGCGGGTCACTGGTGCATCGCTGCGTTCGAGCGTTAGGCATTACACCAATCTTGGTGTGATGTCGGCCAAGTTGGAACAATTGGTGCGTGAATTTGCCTGGGGCCGGATGGACCTGTTGGCGCACCGTGAGGCGGCCCACGCGGTCGACTTGGCGGCATGAATGCGCCCTTTCGGTCGGCGGCCGCGCGCCTAAGCATGGCGGACCTGCGCGATCCGTCCGAACTGCAGCGGATCGAGGCTTTTGTGCGGGGCCACCCACAGGCAACTGTGTTTCACCGACCGGGTTGGCTGCTGGCCAGCGCCGCCGGGACCGGGAACCGGGCGCATGCCTTGGTGGCCGAGCGCGGCGGTGAGCTGGCCGGCTATCTGCCGCTGACTGAAATTCATTCGCCGCTGTTTGGCCGGATGCTTGCCTCTAGCGGGTTCGGCGTGGGCGGGGGTTTGCTGCTGGATAATCCCAAACAAGCGACAGCAATGTTCGCCGCACTGGAAGAATTGGCCCTGCGGCTAAGTTGCCCGGCAATCGAGCTGCGCGGCGGGGCTTTGCCGCTGCGCCGCGCTGGCTGGACCATCAAGCAGGATTCACATTGCGGCTTTGTCCAGTCGCTCGCCTCGGATGACGAAGCGCAGTTGACACAGATCCCGCGCAAGCAACGCGCCGAAGTGCGCAAAGGGCTGGCCGCTGACCTGACCGTTACCGTTGGCACTAGCCGGACCGATCGTACGGCGCATTACGCGGTCTATGCCGAAAGCGTCCGCAATCTGGGCACTCCGGTATTTCCCGCCGCGTTATTTGAGGCGGTGCTGGATACCTTTGGCGATGCGGCTGACATCCTGACGGTTTGGAATAGGGAGCATCCGGTGGCGAGTGTCCTGTCGCTGTACCATGACGGCGCGGTGCTGCCCTATTGGGGCGGTGGCACCAACGCTGCGCGCAGGCTGCGCGCGAATGATCGGATGTATTACGAACTGATGCTGCATGCCCGGCGGCGCGGCTGCAGCCAATTCGATTTCGGGCGTTCGAAGACGCTGAGCGGCGCGTATGATTTCAAACGTAACTGGGGGTTCGATCCCGAACCGCTATCTTATGCGCAGTGGACTGCGCCAGGTGCTGCGTCGCGCGATGCCGATCCGACCAGTGCCCGCCATTCCGCTCTAATTGCCTTATGGAAGCGCCTGCCACTACGCCTGACCAACCTGATTGGGCCGATGATCTCGCGAGGGCTGGGATGAGCGGCGAGATCCTTTTCCTGGCGCACCGGGTTCCGTTCCCGCCCAATCGCGGCGACAAGATCCGCTCGCACCATGTGTTGCGGCATTTGGCCAGCTTGGCCCCGGTGCACGTTGCGACGTTCGCCGATGATGCAACGGACATGGTACAAGACCGTGAGCTGGGCGCTGTAGCCGCCAGTTACTGCCTGATCCAGCGCCACAAATCGCTGGTCCGGGCCGGGCTGGAAGCGATTAACTACGGCCGGCCGATCAGTCTGACCGCGTTCCATGATTTCGCGCTCGCAGCCTATGTGCGCAAAGTCTTGGCCGAGCGCCCGGTCGGCACGATATACGCCTTCTCGGGCCAGATGGGCCAATATATCCCCGCCAGCTTCAAAGGCCGAGTGATCTTCGATTTCGTCGACGTCGATTCGGCCAAATTTGAAGCTTACGCCGAATCTGGGCGCGGTCCGCGTCGCTGGCTAGAGGCGCGTGAAGGGCGCTTGATGCGCAGCGAAGAGGCCCGGCTGGCGCGCCGCGTGGATATCAGCCTGCTGATTTCGAACGAGGAGGCCGCGCTATTCCGAGCGCGCTTGTTGCCGCGAGACCGGCTAGAATGCGATGTGCGGGTGCTTCGCAATGGGATCGACAGCGCGTTGTTCGATCGGGCCATTAGCGATCCGGCACCGGCGATGCTCGAATGCAGCGGTCCGCGGCTGATCTTTACCGGGCAGATGGACTATGCGCCCAATGTAGCCGCCGCACAGCGCGTGATCGAGCGGTTGTTGCCGTCGATCCGCCAGCAGTTTCCGCAA
>JAYTIS010000390.1:0-9711 GCA_043731725.1 Novosphingobium sp. | reverse complement strand
GCGAGCCTGCGCCACTGCTGCCCCGGCCTCGGCCAGTTGCAACTCCAGCGCGGTCAGCCACTGCGGATCGGGCTCAGCAGGTTCTGCGAGCAGGCGGCCGCGTTCGCGCAGCGCGGCTTCGAGCTTGGCCGTATGGCGGGCGTGTCCGGGTTCAAGCGCCAGCACCAGCCGATCGAGAAACCGCCGCCGCGCGCTCGCGCCGTCCATGAACAAGCGGTCCATTGCCGGGGTCAGCCACGCCAGGCTAAGCCATTCGCCCAGCCGCACCGCCGGGGCGTCAGCGCCATTTACCTGCACCACGCGGCGTGCTGGGCGATCAGGCCGAACCCCGGTGCCTAGCTGTACCCCGCCACTCAAGTCGGCGCTGACGGCAAAACCATTGGTCCCGCCATGTGCCGCGATATCGGGCAGCGCTGCGCGGCGCAGCCCGCGGCCAGGGGCGAGCAAGGACAGCGCTTCGAGCACGTTGGTTTTGCCCGCGCCGTTCTCGCCGACCAACAGGTTGAACCGCGCCGCGCCATCAAGCTGGGTATCGCGATGGTTACGAAAATCAGTCAGCCGGATCCGGTCAAGCCCCATGGCGGCGGCGATAGGTTGGCAACGTCACACTGTCACGCAAAAGACGATTACTGATTGTTGGGATAATTCACCAACTGTTGCTCATTCACCTGTCCGCAATAATTCGTTCATCGGGGAGAAAGATTGAATTTCCATGATTTTCTAGGATTGGCACAATCGATGCAAACAGTGTCGTATCTTCCGGATCGCCGGCGGAACCAAACAAACCTAGGAGACCGACCATGACCAACCAATCCAACCTCACCAGCCGGCTGGCTGCCGCCGCTTCGGCTTTCATGATTTCGTTGCTGCTGATCAGTGGCACCGTCAGCACCCCGTCGGCGGCGCAAGCAACCACCGTCTATGTCGGTGAAGTCGCATGAACCTGATTAATCAAACGGAGAATACCATGTCTACTCGCCCCGGTTTCCACCTCGACAAAGCCAATGGCAAATTCATGGGGGTCTGCGCCGGGATCGCCAATCGCTTCGGCTGGGACGTCAACTTGGTCCGCATCGGTTTCGCGCTTGGTACCGTCCTCGGTGTCGGTTCGCTACTGGTGGTGTACCTCGTGATTGGCCTCGTCGCCGATTGAGCCAATCGCGGTGAGGCCTCGCTCGCGAGGCGAGGCCTAAACCGCCGGACTCTTGGCAAAGGGCGAGAAGTCAGTGCCGGTGTCAAACACCTCCACCCCCTCGCGCCTCTTAAGCCAGCCGACCACGGCGTAAGTCACCGGGGTCAACACCGCTTCCCAAACGACTTTCAGAAACCAATTGGTGACCAGCACGGTCACGACTTGTGAATTAGACCAAACTCCCAGGAAGGCGATCGGATAGAAGATCGCGCTGTCTACCGCTTGGCCAAACACCGTTGATCCGATTGTGCGCGACCACAGCTTTCTGCCGCCAGTTAAGATTTTCATCTTCGCAAGGACGAAGCTGTTGACGAACTCGCCCGCCCAGAACGCAATGACCGAGGCCGCCACGATCCGCCAAGTGTTGCCAAACACGCTTTCATAAGCGGCTTGCCCGGCCCAACCCGAGGCAGGCGGCATAGCCACAACGACATAGCTCATAAAGGCCATGAACACGAGCGCGGCAAATCCGGTCCAGACGCAGCGCCGGGCATTGGCATATCCGTAGACTTCAGTGAGTACATCGCCCAGCACATAAGAAACTGGAAAGAACAGGATACCGGCGCCGAAGATCATGTGGTTTTGTCCGTCCACCAGCCTATGCCACGGCAGCCATGAAGTTGCGTTTACCAGCGCCGACAAATCAACAACGGAAAGTTTGCTCGCCCCGATCAAGTTAGACAGCAGCAGGATCGCGACAAACGCCGCCATCATATAGTCGAAATAGCGGAAGTGGCGGCGGGCACCGCTGGTGCCGTCAAGTTGAGCAAGGGGGTTGGTCATGGTTGCCACGCTAGCCGGGTTTGCACGCCGCGCAAAGCCTGCCTATGTGGGCCAGCGCGCGCCCGTAGCTCAGCTGGATAGAGCGCGAGACTTCTAATCTTGAGGTCGCAGGTTCGACCCCTGCCGGGCGCGCCAGATTTTTGTAGTTTCGATCAACCCCGCGCAACGCTCTCCAGCCTTTCGCCATCGACCGGGTATCCGGCGTCGGCCGGAATCACCAACCACCGTTCTCCATCGCGCAGTTCCATGAAGGGTGTGATCATTCGCGAGGGGAATTCGCCGACATGGCTGAGCGCATCGGCATAGGCGTTAAACTGGGCGAGCCGTTCGAGGTTGCGGCGGGTGGGAAAGATCACTTTAATTTCGCCCCGGTCGGCCATTGCCAACGCTTCGGTGGCACTGGCCCAGAACAGGTGCGTATTCTCGGTATCGTCAACCTTCAGGTCGACCGCTCCGGTGCCCAGATCTGCGAGATAAAAGCGGGTGTCGAACACCCGGATTTCCCTGTGCTTGGGCCGCCAACGCGAAAACGGCACGAGCCGGTCGAGGTCCAGTGTCCAATTCAGTTCGGCCATCATGGGGGCTAGTTCCCCCGAATGCAGCAGCACTTCGCGCGCGCGCCGCGCTTCGTCCAAGCTGGGGTGCTGATGAAACCCTACTGCCAGCCCCGTTTCCTCCAAAGTCTCTCGCACTGCGGCAATCCGCGCCGCCTGTTCGTCGATAGCGTCAATGTCGGCCGCGCCGAGTTGCTTCGCCAGCGTGCGATCAGCATCGTCGACCCGTCCGCCGGGGAAGACCGCCGCGCCGCCGGCAAAGCGCATTTCCTTTGCGCGTTGAACCATCAACACCTGCGGCGCTCCGCCTGCGGGCGCATGACGGAATATGACCAGGGTTGCGGCCGGTGTGGCGGGCGGTGCCACGTCATCGTGAGCGAACATGTCTGCAGGATCCATGGTGACGAGCGTGGCGCGGCGGAAGCACTTTGCCAAGCGCTAATCCGCTGCACAATTTGTCGGATATCTTTACAAATGTTGGATTTAATTTGCGCTTGCTAAAACTTAAGCTACTGAAATTTATTAGAAAATATAGTTTGGCACGACCTCTGCATAATCATGGATACCCCCAAGTAGTCTCGTATGAGGCGGGGCCGCTCCCTGGTCTCCGCGGTCCCGCCTCCCCGAGCCCCATCTCCAAAAATTTTCTGAACTTAAACGTCTAATTTCGTGGCGTTGCGTTCAATTAGTCAATTTTGGACTAACGCCTACGAAAGCGTTTCTTCACGCCTGTGCGTCTATTCGCTGGCGCTCGCGCTAGTTGGCCGTTGCGGACTGGGGCGGGGGAAATAGTAACCGTGAGCGTTATCGCAAAGCAGGCCCAGGATTGGCGGAGAACCCGATTGTTCGGGCCGATTGCTGCCATGGCGCTCGGCGGCTTGGTTTTGCTGGTGGTGTTGTCGGCATTCCTGATCGAACGCTTCGATGTCGCTTCGGCCGATCATGAGCGCGCCATCGTCCAGCGCGGGATAACCGAGCAGGTCAAGGAACTCGACGCAGTCGTGGCGACGCAGGTCGATTGGGACCAAGCCATCGCCAAGCTCGACAACAAGTTCGATCCGGCCTGGGCCGATTTCAACTTGGGAAATTATCTCTACACTTTCAACGGCTTCTCGCACGTGTTCGTGGTCAATGGCGAATCGCGTGCGGTCTATGCGGCAGCGCGTGGGGAGCGCACCGACCTTACATCCTTTGCCCCGTTCGAATCGATTGCGAACGAGTTGATTCCGCGCATCCGTATCGCCGAAGCGGGCCGGGGCCCGATCAAATTGCGGCCCGGAAAGAACAACATTCTTATCCCGCCCATCCAGAGCAATGCCGTCGCCCGAATCGGCGGGCAGGTGTATGTGGTCACAGCCACCCTGGTGCAGCCCGATTTTGGCAAGATACTGCCCAATGGTCCGCGCGCGCCGATAACGCTTGCCGCTAAACCAATCAACGCGGCCATGCTCAAATCGTTTGCTGATCGCTATCTGTTGACTGGCCCGATGCTGGCCGATCCCGGCTTCCAATCAGACGAGCACCAGCAAGTGGTGCTGGACGCTGCTGATGGCACACCGCTGGCCGTGCTGGCGTGGATCCCGGCGCGGCCCGGAACGCTGCTGCGCCAGAAGATTCAGGTCCCGCTACTGGTCGGTGTATTGCTGATGGCGCTCCTTGCGCTGAGCGTGGTCAAACGCGGGGCAACGATTGTGCAAGAGCTGATCGCTAGCGAAAAACGCTCTAAACACCTAGCCTATCACGATTTGCTCACCCAGTTACCGAACCGCGCCATGCTGTTTGAGCGATTGCGCGCCATGCTTGGTTTGTGCCATCCGGGCGGAACCCAGCTGGCGGTAATCTGCGTTGATTTGGACCGGTTCAAGGAGGTCAATGACTCGCTTGGTCACCATGCTGGCGATCTGTTGATCCAAGCTGTCGCGACACGGCTGCGCACTTGCTGCGATCAGGCCGCGCTGATCGCACGATTGGGCGGTGATGAATTCGTGATTCTGCAAGAAGTTACCAGTAACGCGGTACTAGAAGTGTTGCCGGGGAGCATCCTGGCGTCGATTTCCGAACGCGTTAGCACCGAATACGGCTGGCTGGAGGTTGGCTGTTCACTGGGGATCGCGGTAATCGACAACCCGGGAGTTGAACCGTCCGAAGCGCTGCGCTGGGCCGATGTGGCGCTGTACCGCTCGAAGCAAGCTGGACGCAATTGCGTGACAATGTTCGAGCCGGAGATGGATGAAGCGCTGCGTTCGCGGTTGTCGCTCGAAGCCGATCTGCGTGCGGCGCTGCACAACGGTTCGCTTCACATGGTTTATCAGCCGCAGGTCGATCGTTATGGGGCGATAACCGCAATCGAAGCGTTGCTGCGGTGGAATCACCCCGAGCGCGGTGCGATTCCGCCGGGCGTGTTCGTGCCTTTAGCTGAAGAAACCGGAGTTATCCTGGCGCTCGGCGAATTTGTGCTGCGCCGCGTGTTTAGCGAAACCCAAGATTGGCAAGTGGCGCGGGTGGCGATCAATGTCTCGGCAGTTCAGTTGCGCGCCCCAGGATTTGCAGCGCTGGTAACGCGGCTGGCGGCGCAGGCCGGGGTGGACCCGGCGCGTTACGAGATCGAGTTGACCGAAACCGCGCTATTGGGCGATGACCCGTCGATTTCCGCCAACGTCGATGCTCTCAAACGGCTTGGCTTCTCAATTGCGCTGGACGATTTCGGCACCGGTTATTCCAGCTTGTCGGTGCTCCAACGCTTTGCGGTCGATCGGATTAAGATCGACGGTTCGTTTGTCAGCGGACTGGGCAATTCCGCCGAATCCGATGCGCTGGTTGATTCAATGGTCAAACTGGCGCGGGCGATGAACCTGTGCGTGATCGCCGAAGGGGTGGAAACCGAAGCACAGAAGGCGCGACTGGTGATGTGTGGGTGCCGCGAATTCCAGGGGCACTTGACCGGTATGCCGCTACCTGTCGATGAAACCGCCCAGCTGTTAGGCGAAACAGTACCTGCGGCGCGCCAACTCAGGCAGCGGAAGTAAGACCGGCTCGAGTCAGCAGCTCCTGCAACTCGCCAGCCTGATACATTTCCAGCATAATATCGCTACCGCCGACGAACTCGCCCTTGACGTAAAGTTGCGGGATGGTCGGCCAATCTGAAAAGGCTTTGATGCCCTGCCGCACTTCCATGTCCTGCAAGACGTCGATGCTTTCGTAGGTCACGCCAAGGTGATCCAGGATCGAAATCGCTTTGCTCGAAAAGCCGCATTGCGGAAACAATGGCGTGCCCTTCATGAACAGCACCACGTCATTGCTAGTGACGATATCGGCGATGCGAGAATTAGCCTCTGACATGGGAATCTCCTTGCCGATCAGGTGGGGACGGCGGTGGTGAGTTGCAAGGCGTGGAGTTCCTCGCCCATCCGCCCGCCTAGTGCAGCGTAAACCAGCTTATGCTGCGCAATTCGCGGCAGGCCAGCAAACTCTGCGGCGATCACGTGCGCGGCGTAATGATTTCCGTCACCTGCCAGATCGGTGATTTGGACTTCTGCGCCTGGCAACCCACCAAGAATTAGCGCTTCGATTTCGGTGGCGGCCATTCCCATCGGTGCAGACCTCAATCTTCGCCCATTAAGGCGCGCCGGGCCTCAATCGACTTGGCTTCGAGGGCGTCGCGCACATCGGCCTCGCTGACGTCGGCTCCGGCCGAAATCAGATCGCCGAGCAGCTTGCGGACCACGTCCTCGTCACCCGATTCCTCGAAATCGGCTTGGACCACGCTTTTAGCATAGCCTTCGGCTTCGACCGCCGAGAGCCCCATGCGGTCGGCCGCCCACTGGCCCAGCAACCGGTTGCGGCGCGCGTGGACGCGAAAGTGCATTTCTTCGTCGTGCGCGAACTTTGCTTCTTCGGCGCGTTCACGGTCATTGAAGTCGGTCATGTCAGCTCCTGGTGATCGTTGCTCAGGCCGTGCTCAACCCGGTTTGGCGGCGGGCGGAATGACCTGGAAGCTCTCATGGCAGCCCTTGCATGCAGCGCCGGTGCTGGCAAGCGCGGCATCGAAGGCCGGCTTGCTGTCTGCTGCGGCTGCGGCACTAAGCGCTTTGGTTGCATCGATATAGGCCTGCGCCTGGGCGTTGAAGCCTGCGCGGTCCATCCAAACTGCGGGTTTGGCGCGGCTGGTTATGCCCTTGGTGTTTTCGCTGAACAATGTTGGCAAGACGACCGCCCACTTGGCCAAGCCACCCGCCGAGAAGGCCAGGTTCTTAAGCGGAACGCCATTGGTGCTAGCGTTTTTGAGCAAGGTCAGTGTCGCCGCAGACATGTCCATTCCAGCCTGGCGCGCGGTGACCAGCTCAGCGCCGCTGGGTGCGCCAGTGTGCTCCATCGGCTTGGCGTACACCGCGAAAGCCGAGGTAAGCAAAGCACCAGCTAGGAATATGCGTGCTGCGGGCATTGGGTGTCTCCTGACGTTTAGCTCATCGTCACCACAACCTTGCCGATTGCCTTGCGGTCGGCAAGCATGGTGATCGCCTCGCCGCCGCGTTCGAGCGGGAAGGTGGCCGAAACCTTCGGGTTGATCCGGCCACTTTTAAGCAGGTCGAAAAGCGTCGCGATGTGCACCGCATTGGCCTTGGGATCGCGCGCCGTGAATGCTCCCCAGAACACTCCGCAGATGTCGCAGCTTTTAAGCAAGGTCAGGTTGAGCGGCAGGCGGGCGATCCCGGCCGGGAAGCCGACCACGCAAAACCGCCCTTCCCAGGCGATCGCGCGCACTGCGGGTTCGGAATAGTCTCCGCCGACAATGTCATAAATGACATTGGCCCCGTTCGGTCCGCACGCCGTCTTGAACGCCTCGGCTAGGGCTTTCGACTGGTCTTTGTCCAGCGGCTGGAGCGGATAGATCACCACTTCGTCCGCACCGTGCGCGCGCGCCACCGCGGCTTTTTCCTCGCTCGACACGGCTGCCACGACCTTGGCGCCGTAAGCCTTGCCCAGCTCCACCGCAGCCAGACCAACGCCCCCTGCGGCGCCCAAGACTAACAAAGTATCGCCCGCCTTCAAGTGTCCGCGATCGAGCAGCCCGTGCATATTGGTGCCGTAAGTCATTAGCAGCGATGCGCCGGTTTCAAAGCTCACACCGTCGGGCAGTGCGAACAGCTTGTCAGCCGGGGCCAGCACTTCTTCCGCCAGCCCGCCGTTGCCCATCATGGCGATCACCCGGTCGCCCACTTTCCACTGGGTCACTCCTTCACCCACTGCCGCGATCACGCCCGACAGTTCGCCGCCCGGTGCAAACGGACGCGGCGGTTTGAACTGGTACATGTCCTTGATGATCAGCACATCGGGGAAATTGATGGCGCAGGCTTTGACCGTAATCTGAACCTGGCCGGGGCCGGGGGCGGGGCTGTCAAGTTCGTCAATCTGCAGCGTCTCGGGTCCGCCAACGGTGTGGCTGCGTAAGGCTCTCATGCGGCTTCTCCCTGTGCCAACCATGGCATATTTGCCCGGGCTGAATGTTCATATGCGGTAATCGCGGCGTCGCGCCCCAGCGTCAGCCCTACTTCGTCGAGCCCGCCCAGCAGACAAGCTTTGCGGAACGGGTCGATCTCAAAGCTAAAGCGGTCCTGAAAGCGCGTGGTCACGGTTTGGTGTTCAAGATCGATGTGCACCGGGTCGGTTGCAGCAACGACCATCAGCCGGTCAATTTGAGCTTGGGGCAAGACTACGGTGAGGATGCCGTTCTTGAACGCATTGCCCGAAAAAATGTCCGAGAAACTCGGCGCAATCACTGCCTTGATGCCAAGATCGAGCAGGGCCCAAGCGGCATGTTCGCGACTCGAACCGCAGCCGAAATTGTCTCCTGCGAGCAAGATCGGGCTGCCTTTGAACTCGTCGCTGTCGAACAAATTGTCGGGATCGGCGCGCAACGTTTCAAACGCGCCGCGCCCCAATCCGTCGCGGGTGATCGTCTTGAGCCACTTGGCCGGGATGATCACGTCGGTATCGACATTGGCGAGCCCGAACGGAATCGCGCGGCCGTAAACCTCGCGCAGCGGCTCCATCAGTCGGATTCCGGTGCTTCATCGGGCCGGGGTATCTTGGCAGCTTTTTCAGCGCGTTCCTTGCGGTTGGAGGCATAAAGCAGCGCGGCGGCCAGTGCCGCCGAACCAATCGCCGCCCCGGCCAGCGCCGCAGCGCTGGTCCAGCCGGTCTTTTCAGATTTGTCGGTCATTCCTACTCTATGTCGTCGCCCGCTGCGCTGTGCAAGAGCCTCAGCGCGCAAATCACGCGGCCGGAGCGGTCTCCGCCGGGGTGCCGCAGCTCAGGCAGTAGCGAAAGAACGCCATTTTGCGGGTTTCGCACTGTCCGCAATGATCGAACAGCGTCATCCCGCAGTGGACACAGAAATTGCTTTCAGTGCCGTCCATCCGCGCGATCGGCCGATCGCAACCGGGGCAGACCTGCGCCGCCATTTTCTTGAATGCCTCGTCGTGGCTGACCAGTTTGCGCCGCTCGACTTCGGCCTGCGCCTCAACCTCGTGGCGGCGTTCGAGATAAGTGCGCATGTTCTTGATCAGGAAATGCCCGGCCACCCCGGTCAGTACGATCCCGACGACATATCGAACATAACCGCCATAGCTGGGAAGATAGGGCACCAGTTCGACGAAGAACACAAACACCGCCGCGAGCACGAACCCGCGCATCAGCGGCCAGTAATCGCTTTGGCGTTTTTTCAGCACCAGCCACGCCGCCGCAAGTAACATCGGCAGCGTAATTGCCAGCCGCAGCAGGAACACCCGCAACTCCTGCATGAAAGCGGCGCGTTCTTGAGCGGGGGCGGCGGCCTGATTGGCGCGGGACAAATCGGACTGGAGCGCATTCTGGCGTTGCTCGAGCGGCGTAGTCTGGTTGTCGATTCCGTCGATCACCGTCTGCAGCGAGCGTTCGTTGGCTTTTAACCCCTCAAGCTGGCGAGTGCGTGCGATCACCTCGGGGTCTTGCTGAGGATTGGTGGTGGCGGTGCGCGCGGCGATCCACGCCTCGAAGGTTTCAGTACCGGTCTGCGAGGCCTTGCGCGCTTGATCAAGCTGGAGCTGGGCAATCTGCTTTTTGTCGGCAAAGGTCGCAAGCTGGGCGTCGATTGCGATAGCTTCGCTGCGGATGCGCGCCTGATCTGCGGTATCGCGCGATTGT
>JAYTIS010000389.1:0-2257 GCA_043731725.1 Novosphingobium sp. | reverse complement strand
ATGCAACCTGTTGTCTACAAACATACCACGAAGCGGGGAACCTTCGGTGTCGCCTATAGATCAAGTCGTCGTGCGGTTTTATCCGCCGCCAGAAGATTTGCGTCGGTACTTCACGACGTTTTACATGACCGAATTCGATCCAGGCGCGGATCAGGCGCTGTGCGATGCACTTCAGCCGGAATGGGCCGGGCTGCGGTTTTTTAGGGAATGTGGCCCTGACGCATGGATTGAAGGTGGGCCCCGGCTTGAAGGCGTCAAATTCTTCGCCAGCGGACCCAGTTCCCGCCCGATCCATTTTAACATGCCGCGCACCCGGATGTGGGGCGTTGGGTTACTGCCGTTGGGCTGGGCGCGGTTCGTGCGCCAATCTGCCAGCGACTGGTCCAACGTGATCTGTGATGGCGCTACGGATCCGCGGATGTCGGAATTTGTTCCGCTGGCAGAAACACTGTTTGGCACAAAACCCGATGAAACGGCCGAACTGGACAAGATCACCGCGTTCTTTCGCAACTTCGCTAGCTCTGCCCCAGTCGATGAAAAACGTATCGTGGCGGTCCATGCGGCGATAGTCGACGAGAGCCTCACCTCGGTTAGCCAGCTGGTCGAGCGGGTTGCCGCAAGCCAGCGCACAGTTGAGCGAATTTGCAGCCGACATTTCGGCTTTTCGCCCAAGCTCCTCCTCCGCCGCCAGCGCTTCATGCGCAGCTTGGCGCAATTCATGCTCGACCCCTCGCTCAAGTGGATCGGTGCGATGGACAGCCACTATCATGACCAAGCCCAATTTGTGCGCGATTTCCGTGAATTTATGGGCGTAACCCCGCGCGAATATGCCGCTACTCCGCATCCGATCCTGGGTCCGATCATGCAGGAGCGCAACCGGGTATACGGGGTCGCGGTGCAAACGCTTGACCACCCGGACCGCAGCGCACCCGTTCCCGCCTGATTATTTCGGGTTTGTGATCAAGCGCGGCTTGGCTAAAGCCGCGACCTGATCAAGCGCAGACAAAATTAGGATTCCAAGCCGTGGACTATGCAGCAACAGCTGAGCAGGCGCTGGCCCGCATTGCCGAGGCCAGCGAACCGCGTGCGCTCGAACAGTTGCGCGTCGAATTCATCGGCAAGCAGGGTTCGATTTCGGGCTTGCTCAAGACATTGGGGACGATGTCTGCTGACGAGCGGCAGTTGCAAGGTCCGCAAATTCATGCCTTGCGCGAAAGCGTCAGTGCGGCATTGGCCGCGCGCAAGGACGAGCTGGACCTCGGCGCGCTGAGCGACCAATTGGCGCGCGAAAAGATCGATCTTTCGCTTCCGGCGCCGCATCGACCGCACGGATCGATTCACCCGGTCAGCCAGGTGATGGATGAACTGGCCGAGATTTTCGCCGACCTGGGCTTCGCCGTCGCCACCGGTCCCGAGATCGAAGACGACTGGCACAATTTCACCGCGCTCAACATTCCTGAAAGCCACCCCGCGCGGGCGATGCATGACACCTTCTATTTCCCCGACAAGGATGACGCAGGCCGGGCGATGCTGCTGCGCACGCATACCAGCCCGGTCCAGATCCGCTCGATGTTAGCCAATGGCGCACCGCTCAGGATCATCGCTCCAGGCCGGGTATATCGTTCGGATTCGGATGCGACCCACACCCCGATGTTCCACCAGGTTGAAGGACTGGTAATCGATAAAGGCATTCATTTGGGGCATCTCAAGTGGACGCTGGAAACCTTCCTCAAGGCGTTCTTTGAGCGCGAGGATATCGTGCTGCGGCTGCGCCCGTCGTACTTCCCGTTCACCGAACCTTCGGTCGAGGTCGATGTCGGCTTTGAACTGGTGAGCGGAAAGCGCGTTCTGGGCGGCAGCGGCGATGACCCGGGCCATGGCTGGATGGAGCTGCTCGGCAGCGGGATGGTCAGCCGCCATGTGATCGCCGCTGGCGGCCTCGATCCCGATCAATGGCAAGGCTTTGCCTTCGGCGTGGGAGTCGATCGGCTGGCGATGCTCAAATACGGGATGGATGATCTGCGCGCCTTCTTCGATGGCGACGCACGCTGGCTCGACCATTATGGCTTTTCGCCGTTTGATGTGCCGACCTTGTCCGCCGGGGTGGGGTCAGTCGCATGAAGTTCTCGCTGACCTGGCTGAAGGACCACCTCGAAACCACTGCAACCGCCGAACAGATTGCGGCCAAGCTCAACGCCATCGGGCTCGAGGTCGAGGGGATGGAAAACCCGTCTGACCGGCTCGCGGGCTTCCGCGT
>JAYTIS010000388.1:0-3217 GCA_043731725.1 Novosphingobium sp. | reverse complement strand
CGCGATCAGGTGCCAAATGGGCGCTGCGTCCAGGGGGCGGCGCGTTGCAACGCCAGGGCTTAGCTGCTAGGCGCGCGCAGGTTCTGCCCGCTGCCTGCGGGCGCGCATTTTACAGGTGCCGAAAGCAAGCCATGACCAGTGCAATTCTTACCCTTTCCGCCGCAGCTGCCGGTGCGGGACAGCAGCCCCCCGTGTGGCTGACCTATCTTCCCTTCGTCGCGATCTTCGCGGTGATGTGGTTCCTGATGATCCGCCCGCAAATGAGGCGCCAGCGTGACCTGCAAGACAAGATCGGCAGCATCAAGAAAGGCGACCAGGTGCTCACCGCGGGCGGTTTCCTGGGCAAGGTGACCAAGGTTGACGACACCTATGCAGAGATCGAACTGGCCCCTAACGTTCGGGTCAAGGCGCTGAAGTCGACGATTGCCGACATCGTCCCGCCGATCGGTTCCAAGCCCGCCAACGATTGATCCCGAGCGCCGCCGGATGAACGGCGGGCGTAGCCGAGAAAGTCTCCCGAATGCTCGAATTCTCCCGCTTGAAGCAGGCCTGGTTATGGTTCCTGACGCTTGCCTGCGCGGTCGCGACGCTGCCGACGATCGTCAATGCGGCGGGCTATGCCTGGCCTTCCGCGCTGCCCGCGCCGATGATCAACCTGGGGCTCGACCTTGCTGGCGGCAGCCACTTGCTGCTCGAAGCGGACACCAACCAGATCCGCCAGCTCCGGCTTGAGCAGATGGAAGAGAGCGTTCGCGGGCGCATGGCCAAGACCGAACCGCGCATCGGCATCGGCGATATCTCGACCAAAGACGGCAAGGTCGCCTTCATGCTCAACGATCCGAGCAAGGCCGATCAGGCGCGTGAGGCGCTGCAGACGCTGACCAGCGGTGCTGGCACCACCGGCCAGCGCGACTGGGACCTCGCCGTCAACGGCGGCCTGATCGAACTGACCCCGACCGAGGCGGGGCTCAAGCAAAGCGCTGACCAGGCCATGGGAGCGGCAACCGAAGTCATCCGCAAGCGTATCGACTCGATGGGCACGCGCGAACCGACGATCATCCGCGAGGGCCGCAACCGCATCGTGGTCCAGGTTCCGGGGCTGAGCGATCCGAAGAAGCTCAAGGAGAGCATCGGCCAAACCGCCAAGCTCGAATTCAAGCTGGTTGATACCACCGCATCGCCCAATGACCGGACGCAAGGGGTCGCCCAGCCGGGGACCCAGCTGGTACCCTATGCCAACCCTGAAAAGGACGGATTGGTGCCGCTCGCGGTCTTTCGCCTCGGCGGGATCAGTGGCGATCAGCTGACCCAGGCAACCGCCGGCAACGACCAGAAGACCAACGAATCGATCGTCGAGATTTCGTTCAACCAGCAGGGCGGGGCCAAGTTCGCCAAGCTCACCAGTGAAAACGTTGGCAAACCGTTCGCGATCATCCTCGACGGCAAGGTGATTTCGGCGCCGAACATCAACGAGCCGATCTTGGGCGGACAAGCCCGCATTTCTGGCAGCTTTACGGCTGCGACAGCGCAAGGGCTGGCGATCAACCTGGCCTCGGGCGCGCTGCCGGTGGACCTCAAGGTGGTCGAAGAACGCACTGTCGGTCCGGACCTCGGCAAGGATTCAATCCACAAAGGAATCATCGCGATTGTCGTTGGGACCGGTGCAATCATGCTATTGATCGCGCTCACTTACGGCCGGTTCGGGATCTACGCGAATACCGCGCTGGTGATCAACGTTCTGATGATCCTGGGCATCATGGCCATGATTGGCGGGACGCTGACCTTGCCCGGCATCGCCGGTTTTGTGCTGACCATCGGCGCCGCGGTCGACGCCAACGTGCTGATCAACGAACGCATCCGCGAAGAACGACATCGCGGGCGCAAGGTCATGCAGGCGGTCGAGGTTGGCTATACCGAAGCCAGCCGCACGATCTTCGATGCCAACATCACCCACTTCATCGCCGCCGCCTTGATGTTCGTGTTTGGCTCGGGCCCGATCAAGGGCTTCGCGGTGGTGCTGATCATCGGCATCGTTACCTCGGTGTTCACCGCCGTTTACCTGACCCGCATGTGGGTCGCCTTGTGGCTGCGCCGGACGCGCCCGAGCGAACTCCACATCTGAAGGATCCGCACCAATGCGCCTGTTGAAGCTCATACCCGACGATACCAATATCCACTTCCTCAAGTGGCAGTGGCCAACCACGATCCTTTCGGTCGTGCTGATGATCGGCAGCCTCGTGCTGCTGTTCACGCAGGGCCTTAACCAGGGCGTCGATTTCGTCGGCGGCCAGATGATCCGCGTCAGCTTCACTCAAAGCCAGGACGCGCCGGTGGCCCAGTTGCGCGGCGAAATCGAGAAGCTGGGCTACGGCGAACCGATCATCCAGACGTTCGGCGCGCCCAATGCAGTTTCGATCCGTTTGCGGTTACCTACTGGTTCGGAAACCAACCCAGGTCTCGCCGATGCCATGTCAAAACGCATTTCGGATACGGTCAAGGCTGACCATGCCGATGCCCGCATAGACGGAGTTGATTCTGTCTCGGGCAAGGTTTCGAAGGAACTCGGCTGGACCGCGTTCAAGGCGCTGGGCTTCGCCTCGATCGCGATCTCGATCTACATCTGGATCCGCTTCGAATGGCAGTTCGGGGTGGGAACGCTGATCAGCCTCGTCCACGACGTGATCCTGACGATTGGCTTGTTCGCGCTGACCCAGATGGAGTTCGACCTGACGGCAGTTGCCGCGATCCTGACGGTGATCGGCTATTCGCTCAACGATACGATCGTGGTCTACGACCGAATACGCGAGAACCTGAAGAAGTACCGCCGAATGCCGACCGAGCAGTTGCTCGACCTGTCGATCAACGAAACGCTGCACCGCACGGTGATGACCTCGGTCACCATCCTGCTCGCGCTGGCTTCCTTGCTGTTCCTCGGCCCCAAGGTAATCTTCGCTTTCTCGGCGGCGATGATCCTCGGGATCGTGGTCGCGACTTACAGCTCGATCTATGCGGCGGCGCCGATGTTGCTGTGGCTCAAGGTCACCTCGAACAGCTTCGTGCCGACCGAGACCGAGATGGACCGGCAGGAGCGCTTGACCCGCGAGCGCGGTTCAGCGACGTAAAGTTCCTCTCCATTTTCGGCGAATGCCGCAAATGGGGAGGTGGCATTTGCGCAGCAAATGACGGAGGGGTATCGAGGCGCGCCCAGATACCCCTC
>JAYTIS010000387.1:0-3822 GCA_043731725.1 Novosphingobium sp. | reverse complement strand
TGCCCCGCCGAACTGGGTGAATGTCGCCCCTTTGCCCAAGCCGCCCACCGATTCGGCCGGCGCCGCGACGATCCAACTACTCGGTGATATCCAGGTGCGCTTCGCCAAACAGGGCGATGTGACCTATTATGCCACCACGTGGCAGATCGGCTCGGCGCAAGGGCTTGATGGTAGCGCATTGCAGGTGGGCTGGGACCCGGCGCTCGAATCGGTGACGATCCACCGCTACCGCATCCTGCGCGGCGGCCAGCCGATCGATTTGCTGGGCGATGGCCACGCGCTCAAAGTGATCCAGCGCGAAGGCGGACTGGAAAACGCGATGCTCGACGGGCGGCTGACCGCTACGCTCCAGCCCGAGGATCTGCGCGTCGGCGATGTGGTCGAATTGTCTTATTCGGTCGATAGCCACGATCCGGCGATGGCTGGCCACAGCGAATATGTTGCAGGACCAAGCGACGGGGTGAATTTCGGGCGGTTCCGGGTGCGGATGCTGTGGGACAAAGACAAGCAGATGCAGTGGCGGGTATTTCCCGGCATCGTCCAGCCCAAGTTAAAAAGGACCGCGCAAGGCAGCGAACTGGTGGCCGATCTCTACAACGGCACCGCGCCGCTCGGACCGGAAGGCGCGCCGTCGCGGTTCAAACTAGTCAACGCAGTCGAAATCACCGAATTTACCGACTGGCAGGGAGTGTCGCGCACGTTCGCGCCGCTTTACACCAAGGCAGTGTCGCTAGCGCCAAGCAGCCCGATCCGGGTCGAAGCAGCAAGGATTGCGGCGCAAACCAGCGACCCCAAGCGCCGCGCCGAACTGGCGTTGGTACTGGTCCAGCAACAGATCCGTTACCTGTTCCTGGGGATGGACGACGGCGGCTTTGTGCCGGCCAGCGCCGACCAGACCTGGCTGCGCCGGTTCGGCGATTGCAAGGCCAAGACAGTGCTGCTGGTCGCACTGCTCAACGAGCTGGGCGTCGCGGCGCGCCCGGTGCTGGTCAACACCAAACAAGGCGATCTGGTCGCCGCTCGGCTGCCGACGATGGCAGGCTTCGATCATGCCATTGTCGAAGTGCAAATCGGCGGCAAGAGCTATTGGCTCGATGGCACGCGGCTCGGCGATGGCAGTCTCGACCGGCTTGAGGCGCCCAACTATCGGGTTGGGTTGCCAGTGACCCAAGCAGGCTCGCCGCTGGTCGGGATCGTCCCCGCCGCGCTGGATCGCCCGACCCAAATGGTCAGCCTAACACTTGACTCCTCGCGCGGGATCGACGTGCCCGCGCTGGCCAGCGGAGAAATGCGCTTTCATGGCCGCTCGGGCTCGGACATGCGCCAGACTTATGCTGGTTACGCCCAGGCCGATCGCCAGCGCGAATTGCGCAAGTTGTGGCGCGGCACCTATGATTTTGTCGCGCCCGGCAAGATCGTCACTGCCGACGATCCGGCCACTGGCGATTTCGTGGTCACCATGACCGGCAGTGCTACGCTTGAATGGACCCGCGACCAGGGAATCCGCTGGTACGAAATGGACCGCTCGCGGCTAGGCTGGCGCTTCAACATCGCACGCGAGGGGCAGCTTAATCCTGACGCTCCCTATGCGTTCGATTATCCCGACTGGTGGACCTACCGTGAAACCATCATCCTGCCAGGCGACGGCAAGGGGTTCCGCATTCAAGGGGAAAGTGTCGACCAAACTGTGGGCGACCTGTATCATTTCCACCGCACGGTCGAGCGGGAGGGCGGCAAGGTAACCGTGGTGGCCGAAACCAAAGCGCTGGCCGAAGAATTGCCCGCCGCCCGCGCTGCGCGCACCCGCACCCAGATGACCGAGCTCGCCTCGAGCGGGGTCTATCTGCGCATGCCCGCGGACTATGAGCCAACCCAGGCCGAAAAGGACCAGGCCCGCCGCGAGGACCAAGCCGAGGCCGCGGCCGAACGGACCAAGGCCAAAGGCGCTGGCAACCCATCCAAGAGCTTCGCTGGCGACCGTTAATTTGTCTGAACGGGCCAAACCGGTGATGGTCTTAGGGGCCGACAGTCCGATCGGATTGACTGTAGTGCGCGAACTTGGCGCGCGTAAGGTGCCGGTAATGGCGCACGGTCGCAGCGAGCGGGCGCTGGGGCGGTTCTCACGGTTTACCCGCGAATTTGTGCTTGAAACCGGCCCGCTTCGCACCTGGCTGCCCCAATTCGTCGCTGCGCGGGGGCTGGGCGCAGTGATGGCGGTATCCGAAGTACAACTGCTCGAACTGGCGGCATTGCATGGCCAGCTTGGCGATTGCCGCGTGCTCAGCCCGAACGCGGCGGCGTTGGCGCGGGTGCTCGATAAGGCGCAAACGTTGGCCGCTGCAGCCGAACTTGGCTTAGCAGTGCCTCTGGCCTGGCAGCCGGTACTGGGCGAAGATCACGCCGCCCGTGCCGCACAAATCGCTTATCCTGTCGCGATAAAATGGGCCGATCCCAACGCGGTGCAGGTGGCGCTGGCCGAGGCGGGGATTGAACTGGTGAAGGTCGAATACGCGGCCGACGCTGAGCAATTGGCAACCGTGCTCGCGCGTTACGATCAGCTCCAATGCTGGCCACTGGTCCAGCAATATTGCCCCGGCTACGGGCTGGGGCAAATGTTGCACATGATGGGCGGCGCGGCGACTCTGCGGTTTCAGCACCGTCGGTTGCGCGAATTTCCGCCCAGCGGTGGGGTGTCGAGTTTCTGTGCTTCGGTCCCACTGAGCGAACACGCCGCGCAGATGGCCCGGTCCGAGGCCTTGCTCGCTGCGCTTGGCTGGCACGGTCCGGCGATGGTCGAATACCGCTTCGATCCGGTCAGCGGCACTTATTGGCTGATGGAGATCAACGGCCGGTTCTGGGGTTCGATCCCGCTCGCCTGGCATTGCGGCGCGCACTTCGCGTGGGAAAGCTATCGCTGCGGCGTGCTGGGCGAACTTGGCCCAGGTCGTGCCCCCACCCGCCAACGCCGCGCGCGTTATGTCATTCCCGATGCCAAACATACCGTGCTGGTGCTGCGCGATGATACGCTACCCGTGACCCAGCGGCTGGCCGCACTGGCGCAGTTTTGCCTCGATTTTCTCGATCCGCGAGTGCGTTACTACGTCTGGTCGCTGCGCGATCCGGGGCCGTTACTCGGCGATCTAGCGGGGATCGTCAAACGGCTGTGGCGGCGGGATAGCGTATGACAAGGCCCGCCACCGCGCGCTCGATCCGCGCCAGGCACACTTGCATATAAGCGGGGTCAAGCTGATAAGGATCATGTAGGTGCGGCACCGGCGGGTTGGCATAGCTGCCAAGCAAACCGCGCGGCAGATCGGCGGTCTTGTGATTGGTCGCCAGCTTGCGCAGATGGCGTGTTTCCATCCCCAGCAAGTAATCACCGGGCAGTGGAAAATAGTCCTCGATCCTGTTGGTGCGATGGTCCGACAGATCAAGCCCCCGCGCCAGCGCACGTTCTTGCACTAACGGCCAAGCTGCCATGCCACTGCTGGTCGAAAGTCCGAAGCTCGCTACATTCATCCCCGCGCGCCGCGCCAGTCCATCGGCGTAAGCGCTGCGGCAGATATTGCCGTGGCAGACGAATACCAGTCGTCGGACATGAGCAGGATCGGGCCGGACGATGGCGGCTTGCCCGCTGACCACTTCGGCATAGGCCAGTCCCAGCCGCAGCGCACCGCGCCAGGTGCCGAAACGGGATGCAAACGGATCGGTCATTTGGTCCCGTAGAGTGCGTTACCCAGTGCCTGCTCGGCCATGCGGCGCAGCGTGCGCAGCGATGAGTGCGGCATTGGGGCAGGGGTTGCGGCCTCGATCTGGGGTGGG
>JAYTIS010000386.1:0-2888 GCA_043731725.1 Novosphingobium sp. | reverse complement strand
GGGTGGCCGGGCGGGGGAGCGGGCCGGTGTTGCAAGCCAATCGCGGATGCGATTGGCGCACCCGGCGAAATCAGATCAAACTATCACCCGCCTTCGCCATTTTCCCGCGGGTGATGTAAACTTTGGTGCCGAGCGGGGTGATGCCGAACATCTTCTTCGCAAAATCGTTGGGCACGCCGATGCAACCGTGGCTGGCATAGCCTTTTTCAACGGTCGTGCCGTGGACTGAGACTCCGTCGGCGGTCAGGTTCATGGTGTAGGGCATTGGCGCATTGTCATAGGTCGATGAATGGTGATTGGCGTCCTTCCACTTGACCGGAAACACGCCGAGCGGGGTGGGGGTCTCGTTGGTTCCCAGCAGCACAGCGGTCGCGCCAATCTCATAACCGCTGCGGAACACGGATAGCACCCGCGCGTCGAGATCGACGGTGATCACCAAGGGACCGGTCGGCACACCCGTCTCGTCCCAGTGCCACTCGCCGTATTTGATCGGGCTGGTGATCGGCAGGATACGCTTGATCACGAACCGCTCATCCTTGGGCGCGGCCGGTACTGACGGCTTGGCGCTGTCAGCCCGGGCAAACCGGGCGGTGTCCGAACCCGGCTGAAGTGCGCGCGGATCGCTCCCGAATGGACGCAGCAGCAGCGCGCCCGTCACCGCAATGCACAGCACAAACAGCCCGCCCAGCATGTAAAGGGGATTGAACTTCATACCGTGCAACCTTTGGCGCAGAAACTTGCAGCGCCGCTGTTGCGCTTTTACCCGGCAAAAACCAGCCCCAGCTTAACGGCGTTTCGTCACAGGACTGCCCGGCAGGCAAAGGTTAAGGCCGAACCAACTCAGCCATGCGCGCCGAACACATTGGCAATTGCGGTGGTGATCCGCAGTGCTAGGCCTTGCGCTTCGGCGATCGGATCGATGAAATCGCGGTGGATTGCCTCATAGCCAGTGGCAGCATCGTCGGGATAATCGGTCGGCTCGTTCACCGAAAAATCGGTGATTTGGGGGAAGCTGACCGGGAAGGCGCGGCGCATCTGCGCCAGCGCTTCGTCAATCCGCAGCGTGAACACCATCTCGAGCACGTCCTCGCGCGAAATGTCGTTGGCGCGGCTGAACGCGGGGACCGACACGGCCTTGAGGAACATGTGCTGGAACAGCGCCAGCCGCAGCGCCTGCAACACGCCAAGCATCCGCCGGGTGTGCTCGCGCCCGGCAAGCGGCGCTTCGTCGGGGATCAGATCGAGCAGCCGATGGAGCTTGAGCGCATCGACCCTGAGCCGCGATGCCAGCCGCCGGAACACCCCGGTACGATCGTCCGTGGTCAAATATTCGGCCAGGGCCAGGCAGCTTTCCGATACCCCGGTTTCGTCGCCGCGATAGGGGCGGCTGGCCCAGTAAGCCGAATTGAACAGCTCGCCGAAGGCCGCGACCGTCTTGATCGAGGCCAGCGCATTGGCGGCGCGGACCAGCCGCACCATCTGCCGCCCGCGTTCGCTCTCAGTCAGCAGCCCGGTCAGGATTTCGTAATTGCCCTCTGCTGCGGTTCCGAACCCGGCGATCACGTTGACCGGATAACCGAGTTGTTGCAGCACGGCATTGTGCGGGATCGCGCGAATCTGGCGCAGGCTCAGCTCGCGGTCAGCGGCGAGATCGGACTGGCGGCGGCTCTTGCGGCTACCGGTATCGTTGAGCAGCCCAAGGCCAAACGCGGTTACCGCACGCGCATAGGTCCGGCTGTGCAGATAGTCCTGCTGGATCCGCCGGATCGCACGGTAGAAATCGAGACTGAGGTCGGTGCGACGATAGAACGGGTCGGGTGGCGCTTCGGTGTCGGTGCTGGCTGGGCTTAATTCAACAAACCGGGTGAGCGTGGCGAGCGCCAACTCGGAGGTGCCGAAAAACAGGTAACCATCGCCGCCCTGAAAACTAACTTCGGGTTCCAATTTCACGCCGCCGCGCACAAACCGCCGCCGCGCCCACGGGGATAGCGGCCAGGCAACACGGTCGGCAAAGCTGGAGGGATGCGCGCCGCGCCCCATGCTTTCGCCGTGGGTGTTGAAGATCAGCGCAGCAACGTGGCTGAGCCCGTTAGACACCATAGCCTCGCTCAACCGGCCTTGCAGCCGTTCGATTGCCAAGGCGGCGGGGATTTGCCCGACAAACCGCCCGGCGTCAGAAAATCCGGTCTGGATCGCCACTCGCCCGCGCACTTTGGCATATTCGCGGTAGGCTTCCTCGGCCAGCAGTGCATCGAGGAACCGCCCGCCGTGCTCGAGCGCGCTCTCGGTTTCAAACAACGGCGAGACGTCAACCTTGTCGGCGATCCCAAACAGCTTGGCGAAGTAGAGCGCGGCGAGCACGGTGCTGGGCTGCTCGCATTCAGCCACAAGCATGCGGATCGGGCTATCAGCATCGATGTGATGAAGGATCTGCGCCATCGCCACAAACTGCCGCACTGCGGTTGAATTCTCGATCGCCAGTGCGGCAAAGTTGGCGCGCAGCGGCCCCACCTCGGCCAGCAATTCACGCATCCGCACCAAGGCCGCCTGGCTCGCCAGATCGAGCCGCCCGGCGGGATCGATCCGGCGGCGGATCGCGTTTTGCAACTGCGAGCTATTCACGCGGAAATGGATCCAGCCCATGCCCAGCCCATCGGCGCGCATTGCAGCAGCAACGGTCAGCAGTGTCTCCGCGGTGATATCATCGGCCTCAGCCGCCAGCGCTTCGAGTTCGGCGATAACCCCGCTCAGGCTGATCAGTTTGTCGGGGTGCGGCGCGGTCAATGCATTGGCGGCCTGCGACAGCGCCGCCGGGTCCGCCAAGTCTTCGGCCAAGCGCGCGGCCATGTCAGCTGCATAATCAGCCGCGCGGCTTAGCCGTTCGGCCA
>JAYTIS010000385.1:0-7785 GCA_043731725.1 Novosphingobium sp. | reverse complement strand
TAAGGCTGCTGCCGACAAGAAGATGTAAGCCTAATCAGCTTTACATGAAAGGGCTGGTGTTCCTTAGGGATCGCCAGCCCTTTTATTTGTTTATCATACCGGCGTTGCCCCGCTGCCACGCCCGCCGCGCAAAGCATATTCCTGGCTGCCGCGGTGCAATACATCGTCGATATCGATCACCGCGCTGTTGGCATAGGTGAACCCCGGGCTGAGCGAGCGATAGAGCCGGTCAAAATCGCGATCGACGGTATCGTGATACAATTGTTCGAAGCTTTCGATCACAAAATAGGTCGGCTGCAAATCGTCGATCACGTAATCGGTGCGCATCACTCGGTCGACATTGAGCATTATCCGGTTGGGGCTCTGGGCCTCCAGGCTATAGACCGCTTCGGCCGGACCCGAGAGGATCCCTGCGCCATAGACCCGCAGGCCCTCGACTTCTTGAATCAGCCCGAACTCAACCGTGTACCAGTACAGCGCGCCCAGCGATTTAAGCCGGTTATGGCGCATCGCTTTCCACCCGGCGCGGCCATATTCCTGCATGTAATCGGCATAGACTGGATCGGCGAGCATCGGCACGTGGCCGAACACGTCGTGAAACACATCGGGTTCGCGGATGTAATCGAATTCGGCCCGGCTGCGAATGAAATTGCCCGCTGGGAAGCGCCGGTTGGCCAAGTGCCAGAAAAACACGTGATCGGGGATCAGCATCGGCACCGGCACCACGGTCCACCCGGTCAACGCGCCAAGTTCCGTGCTCAACCGATCGAACCGCGGGACCCCGCCCAGCGCGAGGTCGAGCCGTTCTAGCCCAGCCAGAAAGGCGCTCGCCGCCCGTCCCGGAAGGATTTCCATCTGCCGCGCATAAAGATCGTCCCACACCGCGTCTTCGTCGGCGCTGTAACTGCGCTGTTCGGGCTCGAGCCAGTCTTCGCCAACGTGCGCGGGGCGGACCAAGGGCGCGGCAAACACGCCGTGACCGATATCGGGCAGGCGCGAATATTCGTGCGCAGCAAGGCTCACTGTGTCGGGCATTGTTTCAGCTGCAACCATATCATTGCGGGACAAGAGCGGCAATCCCGCGGCTTGTGTGAGCGTCAGTGTCGGCGCACAAAGTTTACAGAAGGATTGTCCGGCCATGAAGCGACTGAAAAAGACCAAATTCGAAAAGCTTTACGCGCCGCTCGAAGAAGAGCTGGTGGCGATGGCGCGGTGGGCGGCCAAGTCCGGCGCGCGCATCGTCGTCCTGTTCGAAGGGCGCGATACAGCTGGCAAAGGCGGGTCGATCCAAGCAGTGTCGGGTCCGCTCAACCCGCGTCAGTGCAAGATCGCCGCACTGCCTCGGGCCAGCGACTATGAAAAGACTCAGTGGTATTTCCAGCGCTATGTCGAGCACCTGCCGGGCGCGGGTGAAATTGTGCTGTTCGATCGCAGCTGGTATAACCGCGCCGGGGTCGAAAAGGTCATGGGTTTTGCCACCCCGGAACAAGTGACAGCGTTCCTCAAACAGGTGCCGCACTTTGAAAAGCTGTTGGTGGATGACGGTATCCTGCTGTTCAAATACTGGCTCTGCACCGATCAGGCGCAGCAGGAGGAGCGGTTCAAGGAGCGGCTCGACGATCCACTGAAAACCTGGAAACTTTCACCGATCGACACTGCCGCGCGGCAGAAATATGATGAGTACACCGCAGCGCGCGAAGCCATGCTGGCCACCACCCACACCAAGGCGGCGCCGTGGACCTTGGTCGATTTCAACGATCAGCGGCGCGGGCGGTTGACCCTGATTCGCGATCTGCTTGACCGCTTGCCTGATACGTCGGTGCCAGCTGAGGTGTTCGAGTTTCCCCCGCTGGGGCATGCGCCCTCGGTCGAGCTTTATGCACAGCTCAAACCGATCGCACCCTATCAAGCCCCGCGTAAGGACAGTGATACCAAGGTGGCCAAGCTTGACGCCAAGCCAAATGCCCCGCCCAGCGCTTGACTTTGGCGCTGCGCTGACGCATTGGCGCGGCCTTCCCGGGCGGCTCGCGTGCTTTGCCCTGCAGTTTACATCGGTCTTTGGGCCGCGAATCGAAAGTTTAGGATAAGCGCCATGGCGAAGCCCGCAACCGTCAAGATCCGGCTAGTCTCCACCGCCGAGACCGGTTTCTTTTATGTGACCAAGAAGAACCCGCGCAACACAACCGAAAAGATGACCTTCCGCAAGTACGACCCGGTGGTGCGCAAGCACGTCGAGTTCAAGGAAGCCAAGATCAAGTAGGGTTCATTGCGAGTTCAAGCGGCGGCCGCTAGCAGGCGCGCATGAACCCGATGAACAAACTTCGATCGTTAGCAAGCGCCGCCATCTTGGCCGCGCTTGTCGTTTCCGCCCCCGCCATGGTGCTATTGCCCAGCGCGGCAATGGCGCAGTCGCAGAACGCCGATCTGACCAGCGCGATTACCGCGCTGCGTGCGATCAGCACGATGCGTGCCGATTTCGTCCAGGCCGATCCGCGCGGCAACCGGGTCAAGGGCGTGCTCACGCTGAAGCGCCCCGGGCGCATTCGCTTTCAGTATGAAAAGAATGTGCCGATGCTGATCGTCTCGGACGGCAGCGCCTTGACCTTCATCGATTACCAGGTGCGGCAGGTGCAGCGCTGGCCGATCAAGAACAGTCCGCTGGGAGCATTGCTCGATCCCAACCGCGATGTGATGCAGTATGGCAAGCTGGTGGCTTCGGGCAATGCCCAGGTCGTCAGCATTGAAGTGCGCGACAAAAAGCATCCCGAATACGGCGTCATCACGATGGTGTTCATTCGCAAGCCGGGCGCTCCTGGCGGGCTCGAACTGTCGAGCTGGGCGACGCTCGATGCGCAGAACACGCGCACGATCGTGACCCTGTCGAATCAGCAATACGGAATGGCGGTGGCCGATAACACCTTCCGCTTCAACGACCCGCGCGGCGCCACTCATCGATAGCAAAAGGCAACTGGTCGTGGACCGTGCTGGAGATGCGACAATTTGCGACACGGTTGAATCGATTGTTCATGGTCCCGCAAGGGAATACGTCTTAAACCGGTTTTCGACAGCGCGGCTTGAGGCGGGTTTCCCCCCTGTTGCCCCAACCTCCTAACTGGCTGCTCTGTCGAGCGTGACGAACGCACAAAGGAACCCTCGGTCCAATGCCCCCGGACCGAGGGTTTTCTTTTGGACGGGTCTGGTTCGGCTACGCGCAACCCTTGCCGCACCGCCGCTCGCCACCTAAAGCCCATCGCATGATTTCAATCGCCACCTGGAACATCAATTCGGTTCGCTTGCGGATGGGGCAGGTGGCGCAGTTTTTGACCGAGCAGCAGCCCGATGTGCTGTGCCTGCAAGAGATAAAGACGGTCGAGGAGCTGTTCCCGCATCAGGCCTTTGAAGATCTGGGCTACACCTACCGCGCGGTGCATGGGCAGAAGGGCTATCATGGCGTGGCGACGGTCAGCCGGATTCCCTTGCGCGAATTTTCGCGACACGATTGGCAGGCCAACGGCGAGGCGCGGCATGTCGGGGTCGAGCTATTGGGTGCCGGGCAAGGGCTAGTGCTCGAAAATGTCTACATTCCGGCCGGCGGTGACGTGCCCGACCGCACGGTCAACGTCAAATTCGGCCAGAAACTCGACTTTTTCGAACGGATGACCCGCTGGGCCGAGGCGCTTGACCGGCCGACGCTGCTGGTCGGCGATTTCAACGTCGCGCCGCTCGATTGCGATGTTTACGATCACAAAGCACTGCTCAAAGTTGTTAGCCACACCCCGCACGAGGTCGAGACGCTGCAGCGATTGACCGACGCGCATGATTGGGTCGATCTGGGGCGCAAACATATCCCCGCGCCCGAACGCAACTATTCTTGGTGGTCGTACCGCACCTATTGGCAGGGGAAGGACCGCGGACGGCGGCTCGATCACATGTGGGCTTCGCCCGATCTGGCCGCGCAGTCCGCCAGCCACCGCGTGATCGAGGAAACCCGGGCGTGGGAACAGTGCTCGGATCACGTGCCGTTGATCACCGAGTTTGACCTGTGAGTTCTTCGCTGTGACCAGCGCGGCACGGCGCGTCGCGCTGGCAATCGATGCGCTGCGCCACGGCTGGACCATCGCGGTTGACGGTTTGATCTTGCTGCCGGCTGAAACCGGATATGGCGCTGGGGTGGCCGCGCCGCAAATGTTGATCTCCTGCGCCCGCGCCGCCACACTCAAGCTGGCCAACCAGCGCGAAGCTGCCGCTCCCGAAGCACCGGTGCTGTTGCGCGGAGCGGAGCCGTTCGACCTTAATGCGGCGCGCGCTCTGGCCGATCCGGCGCTTGACCTGACTTATCCGCTGAAAGGCCCGTTTCTGGCCGAACCGCTGGCCGATCCGAACAGCGCTGCGGCGGCAATGGAACTGGCGCGGCTGGCGGGAATCTTGCCGGCTTTCCTGGTCGATCCCGAGCCTGCGGGCGAGGTCCAGGCGGTCAGCGCGCGCGACTTGACCGCGTTCAAAGACCCGGAGCGGCTGACCATTGCTTCCCGCGCTAGGCTGCCTGTCGCGGCGGCAGAAACGGCGCAGATTATCGTCTTCCGTTCCGCCGACGATCTGCGCGAACATGCCGCATTGGTGATCGGTCAGCAGCAATCGGACCGCACGCCCTTGGTGCGGCTGCATTCCGAATGCCTGACTGGCGACGTGTTCTCCAGCCTCAAATGCGATTGCGGCCCGCAGCTCGATGCCGCGCTGGCGGCGATGGCGGAGGAAGCCGCGCAGGGCGGCTGGGGGGTGCTGCTGTACCTGCGGCAAGAAGGCCGCGGGATCGGCTTGGTCAACAAGCTGCGCGCGTATCAGTTGCAGGATCAGGGGTTCGATACGGTCGATGCCAACACCCGGCTTGGCCTGCCGAGCGAAGCGCGCGACTTTCCCGTGGCTGCACGGATGTTGACGTTGTTGGGCGTGGGACCGATCCGGCTACTGACCAACAACCCGGCAAAAGTAGCCGCTTTAGAAACGTCAGGAGTGATTGTAGTGGAACGGGTGCCGCACCAACTGCCGCCCAATTCGCACAACGCGCGGTATCTGGATACCAAGCGCGATCGGTCGGGGCATTTGTTGTAGTACAAACCGCCAACCCGCTCGTCACCCTGAACTCGTTTCAGGGTCCATCGCGGGTAATGCGCAATCGTCGCGATTTATAGAGCTGCCGCACCGTTTTGGACATCAAGGCTTGTCCTGAGCGGGAGGCCTGATGGATGCTGAAACGAGTTCAGCATGACGGTTGAGAAGCTTGCCTTACCGCCGCTCTTTCACCGTCAATCGGGGATCGAGCTGGTTCTGCCCGATCTGGATCGGATCGCCCGACCAATCGGCCACGAACACGCTCGGCCATGGCACGTTCGGTGCAAAGCGCGCATCGTTGCCTTCGATCACCAGTCCGGCCGAGCTGTTGGCCTTGCCCTCGGCGGCGAGCGCGATGAACGCCGAATGGTTTTCCTTGCTGGGACCCTGCACGAACCAGTTGTTTGCAATCCGCCCGGTTGCGCCGCCGGGCAGGTCGATCATGTAATTGGTCTGATGCCCGGCCGAATCATCAAAGCTGCAACCCAGCACCGCGATCTTGGCCGCGCGGCTTTTGAGATAATGTCCGCCGCGCCCAGCTTCGAACCGGCTGCGGGTGACCGTAGCCGCGCCGTAATCGCCGATATAGATCGAATGCGCGCAGCCGCCCGAACCCTCGCAGGTGCCGAGCCGGGTGAATGTCGATTTGTCGACGATGATGCTGCCGTCGGGATCGGCTCCGGTTAAAATGCCCTGCTGGCTATCGCGGAACCACGATTGGCTGACCGCCAGGTTCCCGTGTTCAAGCCGGATCCCCGCGCCGTTGAAATCGGGCACACGCATCTGGGTGAAGACCAGCCCGGTGACGCTGGCCGAAGTCCCACGCAGCACCAAAGCGGCCTTGCCTTCGCAGGTCACGCCATCGAAAATTGCCTGGCCCGGGGTTTCGGCGACGTAGACAATCTGTCCCATGGTTTGCACCGCGCAATCGCGATGGCGGCCGTTGCCGACGCGGATCGTGCCGCTGCCGCCGCCGACCGCGTCAATCGCTTCTTGCAACCGCGCGAACTGACGCCCGGTTTCCGCGACGGTGTAAGCCGCGCCGGTTTGCGCGAGGCTGGAAGCAGCGGGGAGCGCCAGCGCGGTCAACGCGAGCGCGGCGAGCGGGAGTCTGGCGAGCCGGGTCATGTCCGAAAGGTTAGCACCGCGCGGTTAAGAAGGGTAAGATAGCCTTGCCGCCGTCCCGCGCGGGGACAGCGGCGTGGATAATGGTTTCAATCGTCTTTTCCCCAGCGCCACTTCCACCCGCCCTGCGTATGATGGCGAGAGACTTCAACAAACAGCCCAGTTGCCACCGCGAACAGCAAGATCGCCACAACTTTGATTGCCAGGCTACCGTCCGCGACTAGCCAGGCGAGCAAACCAATCGCGGTCATGTATCCGCTGAGCAGCGCCCAACCTTGCCAGGCGATCGGCAACCCGGTGCCAAAGCCGAAACGTTTTGCGGCAAACCAAGCGCCGTCATTCTGCCGGTCAACCATTGTTTTCCTCCTTTGGTGGCCGCCCGCGCCGGGCCGGCTCGCTCGCAGCGACCTTGACCCCGCGCCGCGCCAGCGCCTCGCGCAACAAGACTTCTACTTGAACATTGACCGAGCGAAAGTCTTGCGCGGCGGTCCGCTCCAGCGCGGTGTAGAGCGCTGGATCGAGCCGCAGCGGGAACGACTTTTTGCCCGGGGACGCCATCGCCAGACTTACTGGTACAGCGATCCGGCGTTGACCACCGGCTGAGTGTCACGCTCACTGCACAAGACCACCATCAGGTTGGAAACCATCGCCGCCTTGCGCTCGTCATCAAGATGGACGATTTTCTTTTCACTAAGCATGCCCAGCGCCATCTCGACCATCCCGACCGCGCCTTCGACCAGCGTTTTGCGCGCCGCAACCACGGCTTCGGCCTGCTGGCGGCGTAGCATGGCCCCGGCGATTTCCTGGGCATAGGCGAGATGCGTGAACCCGCATTCGTCGACTGAGATCCCTGCTTGGGTGAGCCGTGCGATCAGCTCCTTGCGCAGTTCAACCCCAACCTCGTCGTGATTACCGCGCAAGGTAACTTCGGCATGGGTGAAATCGTCGTAGGGATAGCGCGAACCGATCGTGCGCACCGCGGCCTCGATCTGGACCATTACGAAGGCTTTGTAGTTATCGACATCGTACAGCGCCTGCGCGGTATCGACCACCCGCCAGACCACTTGTGCAGCCATTTCGATCGGGTTGCCGCGCAAATCGTTGACCTTGATCCGGTCTGAAATGAGGTTGGTGGCCCGCACCGAAATCTTGGTCTTGCCCATCCACGGCCAAACCCAGCGCAGCCCGGTGTTGCGGTCTGAACCGCGGTACGATCCGAACAGCGTGATTGCCGCCGCTTGGTTGGGCTGGATCATGTAAAAGCCCGAAGCAAGTACCAGCAGTGCCAATGCGCTCAGTCCGGTCGAAATGACAAAGCCGAACGCTGCGCTGTCATCGGGTTGGCCTCCGGCAAAGGTGATGATCCGCCATATGGTCAGCGCGAGCAACACCAGAAAGGCCACCAAAATCAGATAGCCGCTGGTGCTCCAGGCATTGCGTTCCTGGCTGGAGGTCATGGTATGATGCGAATCGGACATTTCAGTTCCCCTTAAATCTGATATCACATTAATATCAAATTCAGGGATGCCGTCAAGTGCTTCAGAATTGGCG
>JAYTIS010000384.1:0-2150 GCA_043731725.1 Novosphingobium sp. | reverse complement strand
AAGTCGGCGATCACCGCGGCCAAGGGGGGAGCACCGCTGGTGCTGCTGATCCAACGCGGTGACCGGTTTGAAAGTCGCAGCATCGACTATCGCGGCGGGCTGCGCTGGCCTTGGCTTGAACGGGCAGCGGCCGGCAAGGCGCCGACCGGGCTAGACGTGCTGCTCAGCCCCCGGCGCCCAGGTGTCAAACCGCCCAAAACCACCAAGCAGGCACCCGCAAAATGAAACGCATTATCGCTCCGCCGTCGACCGCGCCGCTCGCTCGACTGGGCTCGCGCCTTGCGCCCCCACGCTTCCTGTTGTTCGTGGCTGTCTTGCTGGCCGTCGCTGGAGCGGCGCATCACTGGGTACTGGATACGTGGTCTGACGCACTGGTGATTGGCTTTAACGCGGCCGTTGCGGTGTTTGCGGTATCGCTGTGGCCGCTGGCGCGCGATTGCAACGCGGCTGCGATGCGGCGTCACGCGGATGATAACGATGCCAATCGCGGTTTGGTTTTGGCGATCACGGCAGTCATCTCGCTGGCCTTGATGCTGGCGATGACCGCCGAGCTGCCTGATGCCCACAAAGGCAACGTATTGGCCATCACCAAACTGGTCGGAACGTTAGCGATGGGTTGGGTTTTCTCCAATCTGACTTTCGCACTGCATTACGCTCACATGTATTACGGGGCGGGCGATACGCCCGCCAATGATGTTGGCGGGTTTGATTTCCCCGGAACGAACGAACCCGATTACTGGGACTTTTTCTACTTTTCGTTCACGGCGGGCATGAGTTTTTCGGCATCGGACGTTAACATCACCAGCGGCGCAGTGCGGCGAGTGGTGGTTGGACAGTGCATTCTTGCCTTCTTGTTTAACATCGGCGCATTGGCGTTCTGCATCAACGTGCTAGCGGGCGCTGCTGGTTGACTGGCGCAAATATATTGCAGCGCAGCATGATGGCGGTTAAAGGCTCCGACCATGCGTATTGAAATGATCCCTGTGGGTGACAACCCGCCCGAAAGCCTCAACGTTATCATCGAAGTCCCGCTGGGCGGTGAGCCGGTGAAATACGAGTTCGACAAGGCTTCGGGTGCTTTGTTTGTGGACCGGATCCTGCACACTCCAATGCGTTATCCGGCCAATTACGGCTTCATTCCGCATACTTTGTCAGACGACGGCGATCCGCTCGATGCTTTGGTGATCACGCGATCGCCGTTCGTGCCAGGCTGCGTAGTCCGCGCTCGACCGATTGGCGTGCTCAACCTTGAAGACGAGCATGGCGGAGATGAAAAGCTGATTTGCGTGCCGGTCGATTCGACCTTTCCGTATTATTCGGACATCGGCGAGCAGAAGGACCTGCCCTCAATTGTGCTCCAGCAGATCGAGCATTTCTTCACCCACTACAAAGACCTCGAGCCTGAAAAGTGGGTGCGCGTGGGCAAGTGGGGCGATGCCGAGGACGCCAAACGCGTGGTGCTCGAATGCATCGCGCGCAATGATGCGTCGAAATAACGCATCGTCCCGGACCTGATCCGGGACCGCAGATGGGTTGACGCAAAGCTGCGTGGCTAGGCCAGCGGTCCCGGACTAAGTCCGGGCCGGCGTGGGCGCTGTTTCGCTGACACCGACTTGATCACCAGAGTGCCGCTCCGCTGCGGATCGAGCGGCGGCACCGCGTTTGCTTCGGCCTGCGCGATCAGTGCGCGGATCGCGGGCAGGTCAAGATCCTCGGCGCGCGCCAGCCGAATATGCCGGACTGTGGTGCCCGCGCCCTTGAGCAGCCCTTCTAGATCGCGCAGGCCAACACCTTGCAGGAAAAACAGGTTTACCCAACGCGGATAGAGCGCCACCGAAATGAACGCGCTCTTGGTCTTCCCGTTGGACGAATAGCCAACCGCCAGCGCCTGATAATTGTCATAAACCAGCACGTCGCAGCTCGGCAAGCGGACCCGGAGCCGCTTGACCGCGGCCCGCCCAAGCGCTGCTACAGCCGGCAGGTACCGGCCCAGAAATGCTTCCAATTGCGCTTCGGTTTGGTTCATCACTAACGGCTGCGCGCATCATTGCGCAGCGTCAATCCCCGGCGATCATCATCCCGTCGACGCGGATTGTTGGCACGTTGACGCTGCGGTGCCAATCAAGATCGTTGGCCGGGGTCAGCGCGGC
>JAYTIS010000383.1:0-1699 GCA_043731725.1 Novosphingobium sp. | reverse complement strand
GACGCAATCATTGCTGCCTTCGGCGCAGGCGCGGCCGAACTGGTCCAACGGCCCTGCGTGCGCTCGTCTGGTCAAATGGCGCTGTGCGAAGTGCTGGCTGGGCCGGGCGCCAAGTGGAGCGACGTTCGTGAAGGACTGCGTGAACGCGACCTAGCGGCCGTCGCCAGCACCGCGCTCGAAGCCCTCAAGGACAGCGCGGTCGGGGCAATGGTGCAGGTGGTCCAACCCCCGTTGGGCAACGCTGACGGCTATGCCGGGGTGCGGATCGTTCCGCAGACCGCGGGCTTGATGGTGGATGGCTACCGTTCGGACGGGTTTGCGGATTATCTCAAACAGGGCCTGGCCCTGATCAAGCGCGATTTCCGAGATGGCCCGCATGATGAGCTGGGCGTGCATTCCGAAATACGCTGTCGCTCGGTCGACGGCGCACCAATCGAACTCATGTTCGACGGTGAGCGCGCCAGCGGTGGTCCCGAGGAACGCTTTTTGCTTGCCACGCTGGCGGTCAATCTGCTTGCAACCTGATATGCCTGAGCCACTTACCCTGTTTCACCTCAGTGATATCCACTTCGGGCTGGAGGATCGCACTGCGCTTGACGCGGTCTGCGCCGCGATCGCGCAGCAACGCCCCGCTGCGGTATTGATTACCGGGGACCTGACGATGCGCGCGCGCCACCGCGAATTCGCCGCAGCGCGTGACTGGATCGCCAAGCTTGACGTGCCGGTTACAGTCGAGGTCGGCAATCATGATATGCCCTATTTCAATCTGTGGGAGCGGTTTACTGATCCTTACAAGCGCTTCCTGGGGGTTGAGCAACTGCTCGAGGTGTCGCTCGCTCTGCCAGGAATTGCGGTGATCCCGCTGCTCACCACGGTTAAGGCGCAGTGGCGCTGGCCGTGGTCCGAAGGACTGGTCAGTGCGCGCGCGCTGGCCGAAACGCTGGCGGTGATCGATCAGGTGCCAAAAGGCACCCGCGTGCTGATCACCGCCCATCACCCGCTGACCGAGCGCAGCGCGAGCGGTGAGTTGCTGACTATCGGCGGTAACAAGGCAATGGCTGCGCTGGCCGGGCGCGGCGTCGAAGCAGTGCTCAGCGGGCATGTCCATGATCCGTTCGATCTGACCGTCGAAACCGAAGAGGGCCCGCTGCGGATGATCGGTGCGGGGACTCTTTCTAGGCGCGTCCGATCAACCCCCGCGAGCTACAACGAACTGACCGTCACACCCGGGGCGATCACCGTAAAAGTCTGCAATTTTCAAGCAGTATCGACCTCCGATATGCAGCTCGGCGCGGTTCCCAAGGACGCGTTGCCGCCGCGCCATCCGGGCGAACCGATTGCTCCGATCGGTGCGGTTCCGCCGGTCGATCCCCCGGTGCATTAGGCAAACCAAAAAGGGCGGCCCGCAGGACCGCCCTTTCGAATTTCTAGATGACCGTAAACCTTAGCGCTTCGAGAACTGGAAGCTCTTGCGGGCCTTGGCCTTGCCGTACTTCTTGCGCTCGACTGCGCGGCTGTCGCGGGTTAAGAACCCGGCGGCCTTGACCACGCCGCGTAGCGCGGGCTCGAACTTGGTCAGCGCCTGTGAGATGCCGTGTTTGACCGCACCGGCTTGACCCGACAGCCCGCCACCCTTGACAGTGGCGATCACATCGTACTGGCCTTCGCGTTCCGAAATCTGGAACGGCTGGTTAAGCAC
>JAYTIS010000382.1:0-14521 GCA_043731725.1 Novosphingobium sp. | reverse complement strand
GGGTATCGCAGCGTTCGAACTGGCGCGCGACGTGCTCGCACGAATGGCGGTGGTAACCGCACACGAGCAAGTTGGCGGGGCCGAGGCCTTGCTGCAGATCGCGCGCGACTATGCCCTGACCCGCAAGGCGTTCGGCCAGCCAATCGGCGCGTTCCAATCGATCAAGCACCGCATTGCCGAACTTTACGGGCTAATCGAAGTGGCGCGCGCCAACTGCATTCACGCCGCAGCCAGCGAAGGCACTTCAGAATTCCTGATCGGCGCCGCCGATGCGCGGCTGAGCGCGACCGAGGCCTATGACACGGCCGCGCGCGACTGCGTGCAGATCCATGGCGGGATCGGGGTAACCTGGGAGCAGGGCCTGCACCTCCACATGCGCCGGGCGCGCAGCCTGGCGATCGAGCAGGGCAACCTGCTGTTCTGGGAAGATCTGTTGGTCGATCAACTTGCAGGAGCGGACGCATGAGTGAGCTTGCAATCTACGCCGAGCGGGCTCGCACTTTCCTAAAAAGCATGGCGCCCAAATATGCCCGCGAGAACCGACGCGGTAACACCACCGAACAGGATCTGGCGCTGGGCCGCGAGTATATGGCCGCTAAATACGACGCTGGGTTTGCCGGGATCAACTGGTCGCCCGATCTTGGCGGGCAGGGGCTGAGCAACCTTCACAAGATTGCCTTTGATCGTGAGGAAATGCAGTTCGGCATGCCGGTGCAGTTCTTCGGCATCTCGCTCGGCATGCCGGTGCCGATGATGATCCATTACGGACAAGACCGCGATTTCGTGAAGGAACGCGTGACCAAGGCGCTGCGCGGTGAGGAAATCTGGTGCCAGCTGTTCTCCGAACCCTCGGGCGGGTCGGATCTGGCCGCATTGCGCACGCGGGTCGAACCCGACGGTAATGGCTGGAAAATGAACGGCCAGAAGGTCTGGACCAGTTGGGCGCAATACAGCGATTTCGGCGTGATCGTCACCCGCAGCGATCCTACGGTGGCCAAGCATAAAGGACTGACCTATTTCTGGGTCGATATGAAAGCGCCCGGCGTCGAAGTACGCCCAATAAAGCTGGCGGGCGGTGACAGCCATGTCAACGAGGTGTTCTTCGACGACGTGCGGCTCGAAGACAATCAGCGCATGGGCGAAGTCGGCGGGGGGTTTGGCCTGGCGCTGCACACGCTGATGATCGAACGCTACATCGCCACCGACAGCGCCGGGTTCGGCCCGCATCTGGATGAGTTCATCAAGCTCGCCAAGTCGGCGCAATTGAATGGCCGCCCCGCAATTGAAGACGGCCGGATCCGCTCGGCGATTGCGCGCAATCACGCGATGCGCGCCGGGCTCGATTCGATTACGCGGCGGGCAATGCTGATGATGCAGGCCGGGATGCAGCCGGGTCCCGAAGGTTCGCTGCAAAAGCTAGTCGCCGTTCGCAGCCGGCAGAAGCTGTCCGAACTGGCACTCGATCTGCAAGGGACCGCCGCGCTGGCGTTCGATGAACATGCCTATGTCAAAGAAGACTGGGGAACGAGCTGGCTTAATGCCCCGACTGGGCGAATCGCCGGGGGCTCGGACGAGGTGCTGCTCAATACGATCGCTGAGAAGGTGCTCGGGCTGCCGCAGGACTATCGCCCCGATAAGGGCGTGCCGTTCAACCAGATCCCGGCTTAACCGCGCCGTAATGCCGCGCTAACGCGGGCTTGATCTTTGCCACACCAGCCGCGATTGCCCGGCCCCAAGGAGCGCTTGCGATGTACGATCTTCTGTCCGGCCTGCGGGTGATCGAGGTCTCCTCGTTCGTCGCTTCCCCCACCGCCGGGCTTTATCTCGCGCAATTGGGCGCCGAAGTGATCCGGGTCGATCACACAGCCGGCGGCCTGGATTACGACCGTGCCCTACTAACCCGCGAAGGCCGCTCGCTGGCGTGGGAAAACCTCAATCGCGCCAAAAAAAGCGTTGCGCTCGATCTGCACAGCAAGGAAGGCCGCGCGCTTCTGATCGAGCTGGTGCGCGCCACCGGCGTGCTGATCACCAACCTGCCAGTCGATTCCTTCCTGAGCCATGCCGCGATTGCCGAAGCCTGCCCTGAACTGGTTTCAGTGCGGATCATGGGTTGGCACGATGGCCGTCAGGCAATGGATTTCACCGTCAACGCCGCCAGCGGCTACCCGCTGATGACCGGCCCGGCCGAGTGGGACGCTGGCACCGCGCCGCCTGTCAACCAAGTGCTGCCCGCGTGGGATTTCATCACCGGGGCCTATTGTGCCTTCGCGTTGCTGGCCGGGCTGCGCCACCGCGATGCCACCGGGCAGGGGATCGAGATGCGCGTGCCGCTGGGCGATGTGGCGATTGGCACCGCAGCCAACAGCGGCGCGATGGCGGAGATGCTCTATCGCGGCGGCGATCGCGAGCGGCTAGGCAACGCGATTTGGGGCGCACTAGGGCGCGATTTGGTCAGCCGTGACGGGCAGCGGTTCATGGTCGCAGCCTTGACCGCCAAACAGTGGAAGGCGCTGCTCGACGGACTTGATGTGCGCACGCAGATTACTGCGCTTGAAGGTTCATCGGGGCTCAGCTTTGCCACGAGCGATGCCAACCGTTTCGATCAGCGCGAGGCAATCTTTGCCATCATGCAGAGTGCCGCCGGGCAGCTCGATTATGCCAATCTGGCACGGCGCTTGACCGATGTCGGCGCAACCTTCGAACATTACCGCACGATGTTTGAGGCGGCCCAAGATCCAGTGCTGGTCTCGGATAATCCCTTGTTCGGACCCGCGCCAGCCAATCCCAGCGGTTTCGACTATCCCGCAACGCGCTCGTTCCTAAACGTGCCAGGCGCCCCGCGCGGCGATCCGCGTGCCGCACCATATTTAGGGCAGCATAGTGAGCAGGTATTGGGTGATGTTCTCGGTCTCGGCGCCAATGAATTGACCCAAATGATCAATACCGGCCTAGTGGCTACCAGTGATAAGGACAGAACATGACCCAGCTTCCCCCAAATGTGCTTAGGCGCGCTGCTATCGTCGCCCCGATCCGTACCGCGGTGGGCAAATTTGGCGGGGCATTGTCTTCACTGACTGCGGGCGATCTGGGCGCGGTAATCCTTAAGGCGCTGATGGAACGCACCAAGATCGACCCCGCCCGAGTGGACGACGTGGTGTTCAGTCAAGGCTACGGCAACGGCGAAGCGCCCTGCATTGGGCATTGGGCGTGGCTGGCCGCTGGGCTGCCGATTGAGGTCCCAGGCTACCAGCTTGATCGCCGCTGCGGCTCGGGACTGCAAGCCGTGATTAATGCGGCGATGATGGTCCAGACCGGGATGAGCGATGTAGTGGTCGCGGGCGGGTGCGAAAGCATGTCGAACGTCGAGCATTACAGCACCGACATCCGCAAAGGCGTGCGCACGGGCAATTTGACGCTGCACGACCGGTTGACGCGCGGCCGGGTGATGAGCCAACCGGTCGAACGCTTCGGGGTGATCAGCGGCATGATCGAAACCGCCGAGAACTTGGCGAGTGACTTTGCGATCAGCCGCGAGGCTTGCGATGCCTACGCCGCGCGCAGCCACCAACGCGCTGCTGCGGCCTGGGCGGCGGGCAAGTTCGATGACGAACTGGTGCCAGTGTCGATCCCGCAGAAAAAGGGTGATGCGATCGTATTCGATCACGACGAAGGTTACCGTGCCGATGCCACGGTGGAATCGCTCGGCAAGCTGCGTGCGCTGGAAAATGGAGTCGTTACGGCAGGCAATGCCAGCCAGCAGAACGACGCTGCCGCCGCCTGCATGGTGGTGGCCGAGGACAAGCTGGAAGAGCTAGGGCTTGAGCCGATTGCCTGGTTCCATTCCTCCGCCGCTGCTGGTGTCGATCCGAGCCGGATGGGCTATGGCCCGGTCCCGGCGACCGAGCGGCTGTTTGCGCGCAACGGCTTGTCGATGAGCGAGATGGATCTGATCGAACTCAACGAAGCTTTCGCGCCGCAAGTGCTGGCCTGCCTCAAAGGCTGGGGCTGGGCCGACGATGACAGCCGCCACCAAATCCTCAACGTCAACGGCTCGGGCATTTCGCTTGGTCATCCGATCGGTGCCACGGGGGGCCGAATTCTCGCCAACCTGACCCGCGAACTGAGCCGACGCGGTGGTCGCTACGGTCTCGAAACGATGTGCATCGGCGGCGGACAGGGAATCGCTGCGGTGTTCGAGCGGGCAGCATGACCGAAAGCGAGGACATCGCCGAAATTCGCCGCGCAGTGCAAGCGCTGTGCGCTGAATTTCCCGGCGAATACTGGCGCGAAAAGGACCGCGAGCGGGCCTATCCAGCCGAATTCGTCGATGCACTAACCAAAGCTGGGTTCCTCGCTGCCTTGATCCCGGAAGAGTTCGGCGGCTCTGGTCTGAAACTCGACGCTGCGGCGGTGATCATGGAGGAAATCCAGTCATCGGGCTGCAACGGCGCTAGCGCGCACGCGCAAATGTACATCATGAACACGCTGCTGCGCTATGGCAGCACCGAGCAGAAAGCCCGATACCTCCCCGGCATCGCAAATGGCTCGCTGCGGCTACAGGCGTTCGGGGTGTCCGAGCCGACCAGCGGCACCGATACGCTGTCGCTGCGCACCGTCGCAGTCAAGGACGGCGATCACTACATCATCAACGGCCAGAAAATCTGGACCAGCCGCGCCGAACATTCGGATCTGATGCTGCTTCTCGCACGGACCACCCCGCGCGACCAGGTCAGCAACAAGACCGAAGGCCTGTCGATCTTCCTGGTCGATATGCGCGCTGCGCTCGGCGCTAAATCTGCGGGAGGTGGGGGCCTGACGATCAAGCCGATCCGCACGATGATGAACCATTCGACCACCGAGGTGTTTTTTGATGATTTGCGGATCCCCGCCGCGAGCCTGATCGGCGAAGAAGGCAAGGGCTTTCGCTACATCCTGTCGGGCATGAATGCCGAGCGTATCCTGATCGCGGCCGAATGTGTCGGCGATGCCAAATGGTTCATCGAAAAGGCCACCGCCTATGCCAAGGACCGTAACGTGTTCGCCCGCCCGATCGGGCAGAACCAAGGCGTCCAATTCCCGATCGCGCGCTGTTATGCGCAGATGCGCGCGGCTGAGCTGATGGTGCATCACGCCGCGCAGACTTATGACGCAGGCGGCAATCCCGGTGCTGAGGCCAACATGGCTAAATTGCTCGCCAGCGAAGCCAGTTGGGCGGCGGCTGATATGTGCGTGCAGACTTTCGGCGGCTTCGGGTTTGCGGAAGAGTATGATGTCGAGCGCAAATTCCGTGAAGCCAGGCTCTATACGGTCGCCCCGATCAGCACCAACCTGATCCTCAGCTACCTGGCCGAACACGTGCTGGGACTGCCGCGCAGCTACTGATTGAACAGTGGACGATGGTTTGTCCGCTAATCGCTTTTGACGCTTTCCACCGGCACAAAGCAATCTTGCAAGGTAGCCAGACGATTGTAATCTTTGCGCATGCAAACAGTCTTCGAAGCGGCTGGTGGAAACGACGGATTGCAACGGCTTGCCGCCGCTTGGCATCGCCGCGTCATGAAGGACGAGGTGGTCGCTCATGCTTTCAGCCACGGCTTCCTCCCCGAGCATGTTCAACGACTTTCAGTTTACTGGGCTGAGGCACTCGGTGGTCCTCCGACATATTCGGCCTCCTATGGAGACGAAACATCCGTCGTTAAAATGCACAGCGGCAATGGTCCGCATGAGGAAATGGATCACCGCGCGATCGCCTGTTTCGATCAAGCCCTTGAGGATGTCGGATTAGTTGAAAACGATCGGTTGTGCCAAGTCCTGCACGACTATTTCGCTTGGGCAACCACCACTACGATGGCCCGCTACCACGAAACTGCTGAAGATGTGCCGCCAGGCCTCAAAATTCCCAGGTGGTCGTGGGATGGCCTGCAAAGCTAGCAATTCAATAATTTCACACAGCAAATTGGCGGAGTCGGAGCGAGATAATGTGGGCCATGGCTGCTAGGCTAAGTCACTGAGATCACGTCTTCAATGATTGATTTGTGTCTCTTCTTGTGGACCAGATCGTGGACCAGACTCCTTCGCGAGCTTCGTATCTTTATTGAAGCGCTAGCATCTACCGGCGCAATGCTTGCCTGCATCAAAAAGCTGTGCGCCTTAGATAGCTGGCTTTCGGTCTTTTCTAGATGAAAGGGTTTTGGCCCTATCGACACTGGTCGACTTCGTTGCTCCGACAACTTTGGCGTCATCTTACCCAAATTTTGTAAATCGCAGAGTCTCCAGGTCCGGCCTTGGCAGACGGAATGGTGAATCCCGCCGCAAGCATTTGCCGCTGGTTGATGAAAATCCTCCATGTGAAGCCGTCAAATATTCTCGGCAATTGTTGCGACCTGCTTTCAAATAGCCGCGTAAACCCGTTCGACATAGCGGGCAGCCTCGTGACTGCGAAGTTCGCCGATGAAATCGCGGATTTCGGGCGGCATCTTGTCGACCGGGGGCATCTGCGCGCCAAAGCCCTTCGGTTGAAGCAAGGGGGCACTAGCTCCGGCCAGCGCAATGTCGCCCAGTGTCAACCGGTCACCGCTCAGGAATGGTCGTCCGTCCGCAAGCCGCCGATCGACGGCGGCAAACACCGTGCGAATGTGCTCTCCCGCTGCTTGTGCCTTAGCTGGCGAAAGCCTGAGCAGCAGAGAGAACAACTCGCGCAACAGCGGATAAATGGCGGGGACAATGCTGGCCTCCGCCGGCGGCACCGATCCGGCGAAAGTGGGAGCCATCAGTGCACGCGATGGCAGCAAGTGGTAATAGGCAAAGGTCGCAACCGCTAAGGCGAAGGGACCGTTGTAAGCTTCCCAATCCGCATCCACTGCTGCGGTGTCTGGCCAATCCGGCAGTAAGCGCCGCCCAAGCACCGCGAGCGGATCGTAGCGATCGACGACCGGGCGTGGGCCGCTTAGATGCAAACCCTTGCCATAGAGTAGCGGCACCCTGCCATAGCCGCCGTGCAGCAGGGTTAGAATCGAAACCCAGCCGAACAGATGATCCGCCTCGGCATGCTCGATGCCATACCAGCGGCACAGCAGCCGCGTGGTTTCGCTGTCGACCATCGGCGCGAAAGTCAGGAGCGTGAGCGGTCTGGCGGGCGCGGTCATGGCTTGCCTGCCAGATAGCGCACCAGCCGTTTGCCCGGCATAAAGAAATAGCCGCCGCCGCGCATTGTCACGAAGCTTTGCATCGCCGCCAGCTTCACCGGACCATCGCGGCTGGGGATGGTAAAGCCCGCGTTGCCGTCGCCGCCGAGAAACGGATCGTGTTCACCGGCGAGATTGATCGGGCATGACAGCGAGATGACGTTACCGTTGATCCAGGTTTGCTGGACGAATTCAAACTGTCGTTCGAGATCGCCGTTGAGGCACATGAACAGCAGGCCAGGATTGTGGCCCTTGGCCGGCTCGTATTTGCGGCCGATCCGCAAGATGCGGTGGCGGTTGGTGATGGCGATCTGATCCAGCGAACCGGGATCGAGACTGTCGCGCGGGTTAGCGCGGCGAATATGCGAGCCGAACGGGCAGCGCAGTCCTTCGGGATCCTCGAAGCCCAGCTTGAAATTGTTTTCGGTGATGATCTGGGGCGCTTTCGACGCACTGTACGGCGAGCGGACCAGCGGCGCGCCATTCTGCCAGCGGCCCATCATCTTCGCTCCGATGAACTCGGGCGTTACCGAATAGGGGGCGGCTAACCGGTGCTGCAGCCGCTTCGCCTCCGTCTTGCAATAGGCGTGAAACCCATCGACATCCTGTTCGAGCACCCGAATTACCAGAAAGCTGCCGTTGCAGCCGAGATCGCGCGGCTGATTGACGTTGTTGGTGGCAAAACTGGGATCCGATCCAAGCGTGGGCAGGATATTGTCGGGATCATGGATCGCCGCCATGCAGGGCCCGGGCGGACGATTGCCGCGATTGTCCGGATAGCCGAGCACAAATTCGCCCGGTGCGACCAGATGCATCGAATTGGGGATGTCGCGCTCGCCTTTGTACGTGCCGCGGATCACCGGCTGCGATCCGCCATCGGCAAAGCCAAAGGGCTCGCGGTCGTTGGTGCGGTTAAGTTCGCGTTGCTTGGCCTCCGATGCGGGTGCCGCCACCAATGCTGTGGGTTTTGCCACCGGCTCCTTGCGCGGCACGTGTGAATCGAGCTTGCGCAATTTGATCTCTTTAACCAGCGCCGCGCCATGCGCCTTGGCCAGCCGGTCAAGGTTCTTGCGCAGCGCGGCCAACACCTTGGGCGTTTCGCCATAGACCAGCACGGCGGCATCGGCGGGATCGGTCCACCACCAGTATTCGCGGGCATTGCTTCCGGTGTCGCCGAGGATCCGCGCCCGCGCATCGGTGTCCATGCCATCGAGATAGGCTGCGGGGAAGCTCGCGAGGCCTTCTTCGGGTAGGCCCAGCGCGGCGAGTCCGTTGGCGCTGAGCCCCAGCTGGTAGATGGCATTGTTCTGCTGATCCTCGCGGATTCGCTTGCCGTCGTTCCACGCCAAGTGGGGCAACAACGCACGCAGCCAGGCGCGGGCCTTGGCCTGCTCGGCGGGCAAGCGCCACAGCGTACAGGTGGCATAAGGCAGAAAGCCCAGGCCGCCGAACACCAGGCTTTGAATCTCGCTCGAGACGAGCTTGTTGTCCGGGCGGAGCGCAGAGCCGAACCGGCTTAGCCAGACTGCGGCATCGTCCTCCGTCATCGCTCCCGACAAGCCACGGCGCGTGTCGGCGTTGGCCCGGATCATGTCTGTCGTGAGCTCCGGATAGGCGGAATACCAGAACCGCGTCGGAAGCATCGACTGGCGGGCGTAGCGCTTGAACCGCTCGCCGTCGGTGGCGCCAGCGCCGATCAGATTGGTGGTCTTGGGGAAGCCAACCGTGTTCGACCACACGCCGGTCAGTCCGGTATGCGACAGTGTGATAAAATCCTCGAGATAGGATTCCCAGCTACCGCCATAATTGGAGAAGAACAGGAAATCGCGGGTGCCGGGGACTGTCACCCAGCGTGCGAAATGGATCGTGCCGATCGCGCCAAGATGCCCTGCCTTGTAGAGGAGTGGGCCGACCGTAGCGATCGCCCAGAACACCAGCCGCAACGTGAAACTGCGCAGCCAGCCGGGCTTGATTTGGGTCAGCGAAACCATGTGGTTTTGGGCGTATCCCGGCTCGTTCTCGCGGGCGATGATCGCGTGAAGCGTGGCAGGATCTGGCGCGCGGTCGCTGACCCAGTCGCTGGCTTCGAGCTGCCGCAGCCTGAGGAACACAGCGCCGGCGAAGATCAGGACACCGATTGTGAAGACCACAAGAAGACCGATGGCGGCCTTCGCCGCGATGATCGCGATGGCTGCGGGCAAGCCCACATAATCAGGCAAGCCGTCGCGGTGCATTGCGAGGATCCAGCCCAGGCCAATCGTCAGAACTAGCCACAACAGCCCCAATCCCAGCAGCCACGGAGTCAGATAGGTGGAAACGAAGCTCTTGAGCGCCGGTGCAATCGCGCCGCCAAGGCCGGTCGGCTGATTGCCAACCGGAACAGCCGCCGGGCTCAGCGCGTCGGCATGGCTGGCCGCGAGCTGGCCGCGCACCGCGTCGAGCCGCTCGAGCCCGCTCATGCCGCCGCCCTGGCTGGCAAGGATTTTCTGGACCTGTTCGGACAGCGCGGCCTCCGCCTTGATTCGGCCGACGCTCATGCCCGGCGCGCCGCAATGGCCAATGCCTGGGCTCGCGCCCAAGCCGAACCCTGTGGCGATGACATGCCGGGTAAGATAGCCGCCGATGTCACCCCCGCGCCAGTCGCGGGCCAGCGCGAAAACCACCGTCAACTCTGCACCCATCGCCAAAACCAGCTGGGCGATGGCGCGCTCCTGATCGCCGTCGGCCGAAAATTCGAGGATCAGATGTGCCTTATCTGCGGTGAAACTGGGCAGCGCGTGCATGCTGGCGAAATGGATGCCGAGGTCGCCGTCTAGCGGGAGGAGCCGGGCGGCGAGGTCCGCGCGCGCCGGATTGCCCAGCGCCTCGATTGCTGTCTGCGCTATGGCCAGCTTTGACTGATCGAGCGGCGCAACGATCGTGATCATTGCCTGGTTCATGCCGGTCGTCCCTTCATGTGTAGGTCGAGATGGGCGGGGAACGGCCCGGCCCAGCGCAGCTTGCCCAGCCGGGTCGGTTGCCGTTCGAGCAGCGCACTCACCAGCATCGGAATCTGCCACGCGTTGATCCCGCGACCGGCGCACGGATGCAGCCCGCCGCCGAGATGCAAATAGGCCGCGTTCGGGCGATCCGGGTACATGGCCTGCGGTTCGGGAAAGGTCGCAGGATCGAGCATCGCTGCCTCGGTCCACAAGATCACGGTTTCGCCCGACTTCACCTCGGTTCCGGCGAGGATCGTGTCGCGCGCCGCCTTGCGCACCATGATCGGCCCATGTGGCCAGCGGCGCAGTGCCTCGTTGCACCAGCCCCATATCCGTGCCGGATCGTCCCGGTCGGCGGAAGCTCGGGCGAGCAAGGTGCGGTCGCCGACCAGCACGCTCATCACTTTGGCGACAACAGTGGCGGTGGTATCGATCGCGCCGACCAGCATCCCACCCAGCGTACGGCGGGTGCAATCGGCGCTGGCCCCGGACCGGAGCAACGCCCCCATCATATCGTCGCCAGGGTCCTTCGCAGCGAGACGGCGGGCGATTTCCGCGTCGAACCAGTCGCTGAGCAGCGCGCCGGCGGCTAGCGCCCGATCGGTCATCGTCTGGTCGCCCGAGACATTGAGAAAGCTGTTGCCGAAGATGGCCCTCGCGGCGTCCATGAATAGCGCGTTATTGTCGGGGGCTAGGCCTAACAGCCGGCTGGCGGTGGCCGCCGCCACCGGGCGGGCATAGTTTTCGATAATATCCACTGGTCCGCCCGCTGCATCCTTCAGGCGCACAGCAATGTCCTGCGCCGCGGATTGCTGTAGCGATGCGACGTCGACACTAGCTAGCGCCACATACAAGGCCCGCCGCTCGGCAATCAGTTCGGCTGAGCGATCCATGCCGAGAATGAAGTGGTAGCCGATTTGATCAAATTTGGCGGCATTGTTCGGGCGGATTACGAAATCCAGATCGCGCGCGAGCGCTTCGCAGACATCGGCATGGCGGGCGGCGATGACGGTGCTGCCCAACCGGATCGGCCCTCCCGCCGTCCGGGCCCACGAAATGCCGATCCTAGCGGCCCAATATGGCAAGGTTCGCGCGGTCACCAGCGAGGCCAGCCCCGACGGCTTGCCCGGCGGCGTGGCAATAGCGCTGCCCTCCGTTTGGATTAGGCCTTTATTGCTTTTTCCGGCAATTCGATTTGTCGCAATCATAACCGTAGCTTCCCACTCAACGGATTATTGCGTCCCGAACATTATATCTTCTTTCTTGGCAAATTGGCTTATTTACCACTTCAGGTCCATCGACAAAATGCGAGGAGAACCAGCGAAAGCATTTGGGCTGACCATAGATGCTCCTTGAATGGCCGAGATTAAGGACGGAATCGGCTATCGGATCTATGGCCCGCAGAATGGCAGCGTTCAGCCTAAGCTGCCTGATACAGGGCTCTTTTCGGCCGGGAAGGAATTGTTGGGAACTGATGCTTGGCGGAGACGGAGGGAGTTAATGTGGGCCATGGCTACTTGGCTAAGTCACTGAGATCGCGTCTGCAATGATTGATTGTGTCCCATCTTGTGTCCCATCTTGTGGACCAGCCTCCTTTTGCGAACTTCGTATCTGCATTGATGCGCTAGCATCTCCTCGCGCAATGCTTGCCTGCTTCAAAAAGCTGTGCACTTCGGATAGATGGCATTCGGTCTTTTCTAGATGAAAGGGTTTGGCCATATCGACACTGGTCTATTTCGATGGCGGAAGCGCAGCAAGCTGCCTTCGGTTCAGAATTGCAGGCAATGACCGATTGCGACCTAATTCCGGTCGTTCGAATAGACGTCGGCTTCGCGCAACAAAGTCGCCATGGAACCGGTTCGCATGAGCGCCCAAAAGCAGACATAGATCAACAGGGCTAAACAAATCATCGCGGGCGAAGGGTTGAAACAGCGGAAGGGATTGGCTGGCTTGTTAGCAGCGAGATATCTTAACTGCCTCGTTTTTCTAACAATATCCTCAAGTTGCGTTGCGCTTGTGCGTTGCCCTGTTCGGCAGCGAGGCTGTACCATTTGAGCGCCTCGACGTCGTTCTGCATTACGCCCCAGCCATTGGCATAAAGAGCGCCCAGGTTCCTTTGTGCGATTGCCACGCCTTGTTTGGCGGCGAGCTGGAACCATTTCAGCGCCTCTGCGTCGTTCTTCGTCACACCCTGGCCGCACTCATACATGAAACCCAAGTTGGTTTGCGCGGTTGCGTCGCCCTGCGCTGCGGCGAGGAGGTACCATTTCAGCGCCTCCGCGTCGCTTTGGGTTACGCTTCGGCCGTATTCATACATGCCACCCAAACTGAACTGCGCGTCTACGTCGCCCTGTTCGACGAGAGAACGGAGCAAGCGCAGGGCCTCAGCGTAATCGCCATTTCGGGATGCAGTACGTTCTTGCTCCACAGCACCGGAGGCGTCCAGATTACTCTGAGCGATCGGTCCAGCTTCGACGGGCCTCGGGGCCGAGAACGTTAGCGCATCGATGACCTGTTTCGCGATGTAAGCAAGCTTCCGCATATCAGTTCACCCTATTGGCGTTTCGAACCTAAGCCTGCGTTGCATGATCCAACAATAGTCTGTAAAGCGAGAATGATCCTCGCACGACCGCCACCTCATTTGTCACCCCTCGACCTCCGAACAACCTGGAGATGGTCCGCACCGTCGGACCAAAGCCGCACTGTTTAGTGGCAAATGTCGATCCCGCTTTCAAATAGCTGGTCCTCGACATTGTGAATGCTGCGCGGGAACCTGACGTACTTTATCACCACCTGGCGGATCACCTCGGGTGAAGTGAGGTGTTGAATTAGTGAAAAGGACTTGGAGGTTTGGCGCGAGATTTGCGGATCATGCCGGCTAGTTAGCAGCGACAGATCTCGACTACCTCGTGCACTGACAGCACCCCTTAAGATGCTTTAGCTCGGGCGCCGAACGCGCTACGCTGCGTTCTTAGGAGAATGGATCGTGAAGCATTCATTTTCGGTTCGGCGCAGTCTTGGCGTAGTCCTGTTGCATCTGGGCATCGCAGCTTCCGTTGGAACAGCGACGCCACAGCAGGCGCAAGCTGAGATTGCGAAGGCTCGTTCAGAGCCAGCATCGATTTCCGACCTGGTTAACGAAATCAGGCAGTTCCGCGCGCGCGGCGATCTAAACGCAGCGCTCGCTGCGGCAAAGCGCATAGTGGACCTCGTCGAGCGACAGGAAGGTCCAAGCGGAGTAAATTATACTAAAGCTCTGTTATTGCAGGCCGATATTTTATATGATCTAGGAGAATATCGTGCAGCCGAACCGCTCTTACGCCGGGCGGTGGCGCTAAACACCGAGTTGCGCGGCGAGAAGCACCCGGACACGATCTTCAGCCTGAGCAATCTCGCAGCTAATCTCTACCGTCAGGGCCGCTTTGCCGAGTCGGAGCCGCTCAATCGCCGGGCGCTTGCACAGCGCGCCGAGGTCCTGGGCGAAAAGCATCCGGACACAATAATCAGCTTGCTTAATCTTATTTCCGATCTCACGCATCTTGGTCGCTATGCCGAAGCCGAACCGCTTCTTCTTCGGGCGCTAGCACTAAGTACCGAAGTACAGGGCGAGAAGCATCCCGACACAGTCATGATCCTCAACAATCTTGCGCTCAATCTCGAGCGACTAGGCCGTTTTGCTGACGCCGAGCCGCTCAATCGGCGTGCGCTGGCGCTGAACACCGAAGTGCGAGGCGAGAAACATCCGGACACGATCACTAGCCTGGCCAATCTGGCGCTCAATCTGGACGATCTTGGCCGCGCTGCCGAAGCCGAACCGCTCCACCGCCGGGCGCTGGCACTGAGCACGGAAGTACAGGGCTATAAGCATCCAGACACGATCACCAGCCTCAACAATTTGGCGGGCAATCTCTACAGGCTCGGCCGCTACGGCGAAGCCGAGCCGCTCTATCGCCGGGCGCTGGCACTGTACACTGAAGTACTTGGAGAGAAGCATCCCGACACCATCAACAGCCTAGCCAATCTGGCGAGCAGTCTCGATATGCTCGGACGCGCTGCCGAAGCCGAGCCGCTCCATCGCCGAGCGCTGGCGCTGCGCACAGAAGTACTGGGCGAGAAGCATCCGGACACGATCACCAGCCTGGCCGGTCTGGCGAGCAATCTCGATAGTCTCGGTCGATCTGCCGAAGCCGAGCCGCTCTTACGCCAGGCGCTTGCACTGCGCATCGAAGTGCTGGGTGAGAAGCATGTGGGAGCCATCACCAGCCTAGGCAATCTGGCGCTCAATCTAGAGCATCTAGGCCGCTACGCCGAAGCCGAGCCGCTCTATCGGCGAGCGTTGGCACTGAACACCGAAGT